>CAZOHQ010000142.1:0-5925 GCA_964579455.1 uncultured Syntrophaceae bacterium
TCCTAGCTCTTCCTCTTTTTATTATGGCTGGCGGATTGATGAAGGATGCCGACATTTCACGGCGCCTTATAGCCTTCGCGCAATCCTTTCTTGGCGGAGTGAGGGGTGGTCTCGGCATGGTCTGTGTTGTGTGCTGTACAATTTTTGGAGCAATATCGGGTTCGGCTTCCGCGGCGATAGCAGCTATCGGTTCGGTAATGATTCCAGAAATGGTGGAACAGGGGTATCCCCGGGGATACGCTACGGGTTTGGTGGCCTGTTCTTCGATGCTGGCTCTCTTGATTCCCCCCAGTATTCCAATGATAGTATTTGCGATGACCGCCCAGATTTCTATTCTGGCAGCATTCTTGAGCACATTAATGCCGGGACTTATGATGATGACTATTTATTGTATCATAAATTTTATTATGTGCAAAAATATGAAAAATATAAAGATAGTCCCCAGAACGACCTTCTCTCATACGCTGGGTGGAATAGTTAAGTCAGCGAGGGAAGCCGGGTTTGCTCTCTTTATGCCTGTTCTGGTGTTAGGAGGAATTTATGGAGGAATATTCACGCCAACTGAGGCGGCCGCTATCTCAGCCATATATGCAGTCCTCGTAGGCTTTATTGTGTACAAAACCATGACCTTTAAGGGAATGTCTAAAAATATTAAGAACTCGATGATAACCTCCGGTGTGGTTATGATTCTCCTGTTTTTCATTCTGATGGTCAGCAGGGTAATGGTTACCTATCAGGTTCCACAGGCTCTTACGAATTTGATATTTGAATTCACCACAAATAAGTGGCTTGTGCTTCTCATGCTGAATGTAATCCTGTTGATCATGGGCATGCTGGTGGATGACATTTCCGGCAATATTCTTTCCGCAGCCCTTTTATTACCGATTGCAACATCTGTTGGCATTGATCCTGTTCATTTCGCAGCCATCTCCGTAACGAATCTTTCGCTTGGCAATATAACTCCGCCATGCGCGCCCATGCTCTATCTTGCAGGCCGAATAGGGGGAGGTATTTCTCTGAATGAATATGTTAAACCTGCTTCTTATTTTATGATTTTTGGTGCTATTCCGGTAATACTGCTTGTGACCTATGTTCCGGAATTTGCTTTGTTTTTGGTTAATATTTTGCTTAAATAACTATGAGTTCTAATGGAGGAATATCATGTCGGAAGAAGCCGTATTGTACGAACGGAAGGGAAACGTCGGAATCATTACCTTTAACCGACCGCATCGTCTTAACGCAATAAATGGTCAGTTTCTCGATGATTTTATCAGACAATTAATTGTTGCCATGAAAGATGACAAAGCGGTTACTGTTGTTATGACAGGTGCGGGGAAAAGTTTTTGCGCCGGTGAAGACCTTAAGGAAGCCTCGCAAGGAAAGTCTTTTGAGCAATGGGTTGAAGAGGCAGATAAACTTCAAGATATACAGCGACTAACCTTGCGACTCAACAAGCCGTTAATAGGGATGGTACGTGGTTATGCTGTTGGAGGCGGGTGTGAATTCGCTCTTAGCTGTGATGTGCGTGTTGCAGACACAACAGCCAAATTTGGATTTCCAGAGACTGGCATCGGACTCACCATTACACAGGCAGGAACGAAATTGCTGAGCCAGATTGTAGGATTGGGAAAGGCCAAAGAATTAGCCTTTACAGGAGAATTCATTGATGCAGAGGAGGCATTTCGCATAGGAATGGTCAATTATGTAGTGCCTTCCGACAAGGTGGAAGAGAAGACCTTTGAACTATGCGAGGTTATAGGGAAACGATCACCCATGTCGCTCAGACTGACACGATGTGCAATCGACCAGGGTCTGCATGCTAGTTTTGATCAGATACTGGAAATCGAAACGGCGCACCTCATGGCCGTAGGAGGCGCGCAGAACGAAAAGGCATTCTTGGAGAGACGAATGAAGGAACATGGTATGAAAAAAGATTGAGCAATCATAATACCTCCTTGATGCCTGTCACGCGAGATTGGCGTCCACCTCTTAACCGTTTGTAACGGTGTGTGGCCGACACGAGACAGATTAACGATAAAAACAAGACAGTGGACAGAGAAGATACTGAATATCTAATTGCAGAAGGAGTATGTGCTATGAACCCATTGAGCAGCAAAAGTAAATCACTGGAGGGTATAAGGGTTTTAGATCTTACGATTGCGTATAACGGTCCGTATTGCACCATGAATCTGGCCGACCATGGGGCGGAAGTGATAAAAATTGAAAGGCCGGGGGTGGGAGATCAAACGAGAACCTGGCCCCCCTTTTATGAAGGCAAAACGGGGATCAATGACAGCGGATATTATGCTTTTCTCAACAGGAATAAAAAGGGGATTACTCTTGACCTCAAAAGCGATAAAGGTAAGGAGGTATTCAAGGACCTGGTAAGGACCGCCGACGTTGTAGCAAATAATTTCAAAGCGGGCACAATGGAAAAGCTGGGACTGGGGTACGATGTTCTCCGCGAGATAAATCCCCGGATTATCTATGCATCGACCTCCGGCTTTGGTTCTTACGGTCCCATGCGCGACAGACCCGCTTACGATAACATCGCACAGGCATTGGGGGGTATTATGAGCATCACGGGTTATCCGGATGGCCCCCCTGTCAGGGTAGGTCCGGCTGTGGGAGACAATCTTGCGGGGACATACCTCTCTCTGGGAATAACGATGGCCCTGTATAAAAGAGAAAAGACAGGTGTTGGCCAAAAGCTGGAAGTAGCTATGGTAGATACTATCATGTCGATCCTGGAAGCAGCGATTGTGACCTATACAATGACAGGTCACATGCATGGGCGAGTGGGGAATCTGGATCCATTTACCGCTCCTTTTGATATGTTCAAGTGTAAAGACTGTTATATTGTCATTGCAGCGGCGAGTCAGATATTGTGGGAAAAACTCTGCACAATAATGGGCCGTCTCGACATGATAACAAATAAAGATCTTGCCACGACGGAATTGAGAATTAAAAACTATGATTCAATCATAAAGCCTGTCATGACAGAATGGAGTGCGAATCGCACGTCCAAGGAAATTGAAGATGCCCTTTATGAAGCAGGTGTTCCCAATGCGCCTGTTCTAGAAATTGACCAGGTGGTTAACAATCCCAATACCAAGGTTCGGGAGATGGTTGTCGATATTGAACATCCGGTAATCGGAAAGATGCGAGTGCCTGGAGTGCCGATAAAAATGTTCAGTTCGCCGGGCGCCGTATATGCCCCCGCTCCTTTGTTGGGACAGCATAACAAAGATGTTCTGTCGTCTCTTGGTTATTCACCCGAGCAAATAGACAATCTGCGTGAGTCCGGAGTGCTTTAACCGTGACTCTGTGCAGTGGGAAATATTGCCAAAAAGACCAGGGAATACAGCGAAACACAGGCCTGAGTTAAAGTGAGAGGTCCAATCTTTCGAGTTGCGAAAACTGGAGGCATGAGAAATGGCAAAGGAGTATGAATATCTTGATGACTATATCGTGGGTGAGATAATTGTATCACCGGCACGAACGATAACGGAAACGGACATCGTAACTTTTGCAGCTTTAACCGGCGACTGGACTGCTCTCCATACCGACGTTGAGTACGCAAAAAACACAATTTTTGGCGAACGAATAGCGCATGGAATGCTGACGTTAAGTATCGGTATGGCATTACCCTTCCGGTTGGGGCCATTTTCCAGTGTTCTACCAAAGTCGTTTATAGCCTTTTATGGGATAGATGCGGTCCGGTTTACCGCTCCTGTCAAGATCGGCGATACAATACGCTGTGAAATCGAATTTGTGGAAATAACGGACAAAGATGAAGAGAAAGGCGTTCTGACGGCAAAAAACATCATCAAGAATCAATTTAACGAAGTGGTGGTTTCCTTCGTAATGAAACTTTATTGTGGAAAGAGACCGAAGTAATAAGAAGTAAAGGGAAACATGGAAAAAATTGAAAATGCGCCCTTTGTTTGAATGAAGGGGATACGGGATGGAAGGTGAAATCCGTGAACTGACCAGACTTGATCTTAAAGATAGTGTTCTCCTGATCGAATCAGTACGAATATTATAATTGTCAAAGGAGTTAAGAAATGGCAGATGCATCGCAGAAGAGAGAGGAACGTCGGCGAATAAAAGAAGCTGAATTAAAAGAAAACAGAAGCCACTGGATTACCGAAGAAAAAAAAATCTATGAACTATGGGAGAAAGCATACAACCCGGGAGGCCAGACCCAGATAGACCGTCTTGCCAAACAGGGCAAGAAACCGGTCCGTCAGCTGATAAAACAGCTTATTGATGAGGACTGTGAATTTTATGAACTCAGTAAGGGGGCCGGTTTCGGTATAAACTATGAGGAGGTAAAAGATGTGCCTTCGGCCGGTCTGGTGACGGGTCTTGGAAAAGTGCACGGAAATTGGGCGATGGTAATTGCTAATGACAGCCGCGTGAAAGCAGGTGCATACTTTCCGATTAGCTGCAAGAAACACCTCAGAGCACAGGATATTGCCAGCGAGTGCGGGATTCCATGCATATATATAGGCGATTCAGCAGGCGCCTTTTTGCCCATGCAAGACAGGGTGTTCCCGGGCAAGGGACAGTTCGGCAGGTTTTTCTATAATATGTCACGAATGTCGGCAAAAGGATTGAAACAATATACCTTGAGCACCGGAGGCAATACGGCGGGCGGAGCCTATACTGTTTATCTTGCCTGTGAATCGATAATGATTGATAAGCTGGCATATTCCTTTCTCGGTGGTCCTCCCATGGTTAAGTCGGCTATTGGTGAAGAAGTTAGCATGGAGGATCTGGGCGGTGCCAAGGTTCATACGCAGAAGTCAGGCGGAGCCGATCATTTCGTTCGTACACAGGACGAGGGAATAGAAAAATTAAGGGAGCTGTTGTCATACGATTCAGCCCAGACGCTACATATTGAAAGGCGTGAATCCAGAGAACCTGCCGTACATATAGAAAAAATGTACGAAGCTCTTCCGAAGGATCCATACAAGACGATAAAAGTCCGAGAGGTGATTGCCTGTATAGCCGACGGAAGTGATTTCAGTGAATATAAACCGAACTATAGTCTTGGTCGGGGTGACAATATCCTTTGCGGCAAGATACACCTGAAGGGAATACCTGTGGGTGTGATTGCAAGCAATAATAACGGGGTGATCTTTATTGATGCGGCAAGAAAGGCGACAGAATGGGTCATACGATGCTGCACACAGAAAATTCCCATTCTCTACATTCAGAATTCACCCGGATATATGGTAGGAACACAGGAGGAATATGGCGGCATCGGCAAGTACGGGTCCGATATGGTGCGGGCCTGCGCCTGTGCAGACGTTCCAAAGGTGCAATGGGTCATAGGACCCGACCATGGTGCGGCAAACTACGGCATGTGCGGTAGAGCCTACGATCCACGGTTTATCTTCAATACGATACGCGGAAGAACATCTGTGATGGCAGGTAAAACGGCGGGATTCATCCTCACTTCTCTGGAACGGGCTAATGCGAAGAAAATAGGCAAAGAAATGGACACAGAAGCGGCGATGGAGTTTCAGGAAATGATGGCCAGTAAGTATTCAAACGAAGCCCACCCCTTCTACACGGAGGCACGGCTCTACCACGACGGCACCATTCCCTTTGCTCTGTCACGAGACTATCTGGCAATGGCCCTGGAAGTATCACTTTTAAGAGAGATCCAGGACTCGACTTTCGGTAATTTTAAATTTTAAAAGCTGTTATTTTGAAAAAGGGATACAACGTCAGTAAGATATGTTTGAGCATGTGGAGGGAGACGGAATTATGAGAGAAATATTGTTACAGGAAAGAACGAATGACGGTATTCTGATTCTTACGCTGAATCGTCCGGAGGCGATGAACTGCTTCAACTTTGACCTGGTTGCCGGGCTGGCTGATACGATTAGAGAAGCTAACTTTGATATGGAT
>CAZOHQ010000143.1:0-5913 GCA_964579455.1 uncultured Syntrophaceae bacterium
ACAGTCTTTTTGGAAGACCGCCCGTCTCGTTCATTTTAGACCAGAGTCCGTCGTAAATTTTATTGAACACACGGGGAACCGCTATAAGCCAGGTTGGCTTTACCTTGGCGATATCACCGGCAAGTGTCTTCACATTCCCCATAATCCCGATAGATCCGCCGAGGTAGATCATGGTATACAGCTCGGCTGTCTGACCATAGGAATGAGCCCACGGAAGGATGGCGAGGCTTACACCTGTATTGGCCATAAGTTCCGGATACATCTTACGCCCCGCGTGGGAATTGCTCGTGAGGTTGCCATGCGACAGCAGAACGCCTTTGGGGTTGCCTGTTGTGCCGGAGGTATATATCAGGGCAGCTATATCATCCGGCCCCGGTTTGATCGAAGAGGTGGGCTTCTTCTCCCCCTCTTTTTCCAGGCCGGCCATACTGTTTTCGCCCTCTCCTTCTATCAGAATGATCTTCTCCAGAGTGGGCATATCATCCACACAATCTTTCAACTGCTCGAATATCTCAGGCTTAGAGACAAAGAGTACCTTGATGGAGCTGTCAGTTACAATATACTTCCATACATGGGGGAGTTCCGATTCGTACATGGGCACCCAGCGAGCACCCAGTCCATATGACGCAAAAGCGCAAATGGCCCATTCCGTCCTGTTATTGGCAATAATACCTATCGCGTCATCCTTGCCTATTCCAAGACCGGCTAAACCGGCCCGGAGGTTATCCACTCGTCTGCCAACCTCCGCATAGGTAATCCATTCGTATTCATCCCGGGAGTTTTTTGTCCCGAACAGTGGACTGTTCGGATACTTCGCCACGCTTCCTTCCAGAAATGCCACAAGATTGTCAGGTTCATTAGATTGGGACACAATTTTTCCCCTTTCTCTCAAGTCAGGTATCACATTTCGGTTATGGCCAGATTAACTCCGTTTCTTATACTTTATTTCCCCTATCCTGTCATCATAAGATTCAGCTCAACCGCTTGTCAATCCTTCTTTTTGTCTTTTTTCCGCATGACAAATATTCTTATACCGTCTTGAACAATTACCGGTTTGTCATTGATCTTTTCACCCAGCAGTTCGTTCATACGGTCAATTATACCGGCATCATAATCAGCACTACCGTAATGCTCGAGATGGTAGTCGTATAATTCTTCCTTGTTTTCAAACATCCAGTATTTATCGAATATCTCGTAATGCTCCATATCAAAATGGGACGTATCTATCGTGTCGAGGACTTTTTCTATTGCCGGGGTCTCATCGACAAAAAGGTGGTAAAGCCGCTGAATCTCGCCGTCAACCACCGGTTCCAGGAGCACAAGTCGGCCATCTTTTCGAAGTGTCCTGCGCGCTTCACGAAGCGCCAGCACGCCGTTCATATGATGATGAAGGGACATGGTGAACACTACAAGATCGAAAGACTCATCTTCGAATTCCATGGTCTCCCCTGAACCGACCCTGAAATCTACACCTTTGATGTTCCTTCTCGCGTTTGCGATGCTTGCTTAATCTGGGTCTATGGCAACAAGTTTGGCAGATCTCTCCGCAAGCAGAGAAGTCATACGACCACTTCCGCACCCTACTTCGAGCATCCGCTTCCCCTCCAGATGCACAAACCGCTCTATCATTCCGATTTCTATCTCCCCTTTATTCAGGTTCATAGTCCGCATTTCACTTTCCAACTGTATGGACAAAGGGGGACATATCCTGGCAATGAATTAACATTCGAGATTAAAGCCGTGTATAGCGGGTCCAGCTCATGCTGTCCCAGGTGGGATCAATCATGGAAGAGTCTTCATTCACGGAGGGTTTGAGACCGCACTTCAAGGCAAAATAACGATGAAATGCAAGTGACGGCGTCAGTTCCGGATGAAAGACCGTCACAAGGACATCAGGACTCTCCGCAGCCACGATATAATCATCCTGTCGGAGCAATACATCAACATCTGTTCCAACCCGGATGATTTTTGGGGCACGGATAAAAGTGAGGGGTATCGGCTGCAGCGACACGCGTGGGACCAAGGCCTCGGAAACAAAACTGTCCAGTTGGCAGCCAAAAGCGTTTCTCTGGATTTCGATATCGATAAGGGCAAGAACGGGAGGCTCTCCAACAATCTCTTTGGCGAGAAGGATCGCCCCCGCGCATGTCCCCCAGAGTTTTAGACCGCGTTGAAACTCACGGAGTATAGGATCTCTGATCCCCAGAATGCTCAAAAGTCGCGCCAGGCAGGTGCTTTCTCCCCCCGGTATGATCAATCCCGCGAGGTGCTCAAAATCAGCAGGGTTCTTTACCCGAACAGCCGTGATTCCAAGACGCTCCAAATGATCAATATGTTCTACAACATCACCCTGAAGATCAAGCACCCCAATCATATCCACCGATGCATGCCTCCCGGAAATTACCAACCGCGCTTTGCCAGTATCTGGTTCTCCGGAATATCGGAGATTTCAATCCCCGGCATGGCGCTGCCAAGTCCCATCGAGGCCTCCAGAATTTTGGCCGGATCTTTATAATATGCCGTTGCCTTAACGATTGCCTCGGCGCGTTTGGCAGGGTTTTCCGCCTTGAATATTCCGGATCCGACAAAAACGCCGTCGCAACCAAGCTGCATCATCAGGGCCGCATCCGCCGGTGTCGCAATACCCCCCGCCGCGAAGTTGACGACGGGCAGCCTGCCCAACTCCCGAACCTGGAGTGCAAGTTCATAGGGAAAACCGTTTGCCTTGGCGAAAGGGGTGACTTCTTCTACAGGCATATTAACGAGTTGCCTGATTTCACGATTCACCGTGCGGATATGGCGAACTGCTTCGACCACATTTCCCGTCCCCGCTTCTCCCTTGGTTCGGATCATGGCCGCCCCTTCGGCTATGCGGCGCAGGGCTTCACCCAGGTTGCGGGCCCCGCATACAAAGGGAATTGAAAATAGGCTTTTATTGATATGGCACTCCTCGTCGGCGGGGGTCAAAACCTCGCTTTCGTCAATATAATCAATCTTCAGGATTTCCAAAATCTGTGCCTCAACAAAATGACCGATGCGCGCCTTGGCCATCACCGGTATCGAAACCGCCTCTTTGATCTGTGCAATGAGCGCAGGATCGGACATACGGGCGACACCTCCCTCCTTGCGGATATCCGAGGGGACGCGCTCGAGGGCCATAACCGCAACGGCTCCGGCCCCCTCAGCGATTTTAGCGTGTTCCACATTGACAACGTCCATAATGACTCCACCCTTTAACATCTGAGCCAGCTGAACGTTTAATTCATATCTTTTCTTATCCACTTCTTTGTACCTCCTGAAAAATTTCGTTATTTCTAAAAACCATCTCTTACAAATTTGATGACTTTTTATGTTAATTCAAACTGATTCGCCCGTCAAGAACAATGTTGATTTGTGTTAATGCAATATGATTCTGTCATCTCTTGCCTGAATCAGGCACAGAAAGATGAGTCTCACGGGGAGAAGCAGATACTTCATCGGAGAGGGGATGTTATGTACCGTGACGGAAGCAGCAAAATGAGGCATGATTACGTCGCTGTTGGAGAAAATAATGGTTAACAGAAAAACCCTCAGGAAGCAGTTCCACCCTCTAAATTCGAACAGACCACAGATTCAACAATACAGTTAATTCTCTTGTAACCCACATAACACAGATCTCACAATACAGTCGAAACTGGACAGGTACAGATCCCTAAAATCTTCACCCTGCAGGACCGTGTTTTGTAATTTCTTGAACTGCAGCATACCGTGAAGACTCGAGCAGAACACGACTGCCAGGCACCGCACCTCTCTGTCGTCTGCGTCTTTTGAAATCCCATTTTTCAGTATATCCTCAACAACCGAAAGGATCCTGTTGACATGCTCGTCGACCCGAGACTTCAGAAAGGGAGGAAACACAATCTCCGGTGAAGTCAAAAAATAATTTATAATATCGAAGTATTTACGGTATTCCTCACTGAAGTCCATATATGCAAGCGCCACCCTCTCAAGCTTTTCCCGGGGGGTCAGCCCTTTTGTACTCTCCTCTTTTATTGTATCGCACAGCAGCGTAAGCCCCTCTTCCTGCAACGCCGCGAAGAGGCTTTCCTTGTTTTTGAAATACAGGTAAAGGGTCCCCACACTCAGTTCCGCGTTTTTCGCGATCTGATTCATAGAAGTCGCATCAATGCCCTTTTTGAACAGGAGTGTACGCGCCGTATCCAATATCTGCGCTCTTCTCTGTTCTTTTTCTCTCTGTCGTCTCTCTCTCGACCCCATCTTTTACCCCAATCTCAGAATTCTTCCCCGATCGTCAGCATCACCTTTATCGCCCTGCCGGTATGTATGCGCTCCTCGTATACATGAGGCAGATCATCCAGGCCTATGTGATCCGTGATCAGCGGTCTTCCGTCTATTTTCCCCTCTGCCATCCATCTGAGACACCGGATGTTTTCCTCATGCGTATTCGAGTATGAACCCGTAAGCCAGACCTCTTTGAAGTTAAGCACAACAGGTACAATCTCAATATTTTGCATGATGATACTCACCACACACACCGTTCCACCATTCACTGCGGTGTTTACCGCTGTTTGAACGGAGTCCCCCAGGCCGGAGCACTCGAATACCGTATCAAAACCGGCGCCACCTGTTTCGTCCATTACTCTTAGAATCAGATTCTCGTGAAAAGGATCAACGACTGTGTCCGCCCCGAAACGTACCGCGAGGGTCCTTTTTTCTTCTACAGGTTCGGACAGGGCAATAGGACCAAACCCCATGACCTTCAGCAACCTGACGAGGGCAAGCCCGATGGAACCGCCCCCTATGACCAGCGCCGATCCTCCCTTTTTTCCGGAACAACGTATCCCGTGCAGAGATGCAGCGAAGGCCTCGGCGAGCGCGCCGTTCTGCGAATCCACCCCTTCCGGAATCGGAATCAGCATCCGGGGATCCACCTTAAGATATTCGGCAAAACCTCCCGGGAAATCCCCCAGGCCTATGGTACGCCGGTCAACCTGGCACAGGTATGGTTTATCCAACCTGCATTCTCTGCATTTTCCGCAATAGGTTGGACGAATCATAATCCTGGACCCCATCTCGACATCCCTTACGGCACTTCCCGCATCCGCAACCGTGCCGCTTACCTCATGCCCGATTATGGTTCCATCCTTCAGACTCCCGCTCTCGATCATCGAGTGATCGGAACCACAAAATCCCGTATTTACCACCTTTATCAGGACTTCATTCGGCCCTAATTCCGGCAGAGGGACATCCCGAACCACAAGTTTGTCTCTGCTGTCATACACTACCGCTTTCATGGTTCACCTCCCATTACAGGTTTCCAAAGGTAAGTATTGAAATACTAACGCACAACGCCGCAACAAAGGTCATTACTATGCCCGCCTTCGCCATATCCTTGATCGCGAAGTAACCGGCCGAATAGGGTATGATATTTGTCGGTGTCTCGGTAACCAGAATAAAAGCCAGTGACGATGTAAATGCCGCCGGCGCGCATATAAGCCACGGGTTTATATTCAGATCCGCTGCAAGCGCAATCAGAAGAGGAATGATAATAGTGCCGGTCACCGTGTTGCTCGAAAAGGCCAGATGAAGCAGGCTTACGCCCAGCACAATGACAAACACCCTCACAATCCCGGGCAGTTGAACGACGGGGCCCAGAAACACCCATGACAACCACCTCGCCGCACCGGTGTTGTACACAACCATACCGAGCGATATCCCCGCACAGATCAGTACTATACCCCCCCAGTCGACATCTTCCTGCGCCTCTCTCCAGGATATCACCTCGATTCCGGGGAGAAACAGCATCAGGGCCCCGCACAGGGCAACAGCCTGCATCGGCATATCGATTCTTCCACCAGTCATATCTCTTATAAAGGGAGAGGTGATCCACGCACAGATCGTCAACAGGAATAT
>CAZOHQ010000144.1:0-1305 GCA_964579455.1 uncultured Syntrophaceae bacterium
TAATATTGAAAAAATACCACGCTAAACAAGGAAAATCAATGATAATTACATAATAACCATTAATACTTCAATCTTACCATTACTCTTTTATATTGATACATAATGACAAACATGGTAGGGGACCCCTTTCAATATGAATCGAACGAATGAAAGGAGCTTATCATGAAAAGAGGTTATTTTTTAAGGTCTATCGTTGTGTCTTTGTTGTGTGCGACAGTTGTGTTTTTATCGACATTCGCGCTTGCCGGTCCTTCCGGCAAGCTGATCATGTTTCACGCGGGTAGCCTTTCTGTCCCATTCGCGGCCATGGAGAAGACATTTGAGGCCAAATATCCCGGTGTCGATCTTCAGCGTGAGCCTGCCGGAAGCCAGAAGTGCGCTCGAAAGATATCGGATATAGGCAAACCCTGCGACATCATGGCATCGGCGGATTACAAGGTAATAGACAAACTGCTCATCCCCGGTTACGCAGACTGGAACATCCGCTTCGCGACCAATCAGCTCGTCCTCTGCTACACCGACAAGAGCGCTTATGCCGATACGGTCAACGCGGACAACTGGTACGAGATCCTCCTGAAGAAAGATGTCGTATGGGGGCATGCCGATCCGAATGTCGATCCCTGCGGATATCGTTCTCTCATGGTCATGCAGCTCGCGGAAAAGGCACTGAACAAACCCGGTCTTTACGATAAGCTGATTGCAAGCCGTCCAAAGGAAAATGTCCGCCCCAAGTCGGTGGAGCTGATATCTCTGCTCCAGACCGGGAATATGGACTACGCCTGGGAATATCTCTCTGTCGCCGTTCAGCATGGCCTGAAATATATTGTTCTTCCGGATGAAATGAATCTTGGAAATTACAAGTACGATTCTACCTATGATCAGGCCTTTGTGGAAGTGACCGGTAAGAAACCGGGAACAAAAATGACCATCAGAGGCAAATCGTGCACGTACGGAGTAACATTGATCAAAGACGCACCCAACCCAGAAGCGGCCATAGCCTTTCTGGAATACATGCTTGATCCAAAAGGCGGCCTTCAGATATTGAAGGACATGGGACAACCTCCCTTTGTACCCTGCAGGGTGCCCACAGTGGAAATGAAAAAGGCTCTCCCGGCCGAACTGCAAAAGCTGGTTGAGGTCAAAAACTAAGTGACAAAGAGAGAACCTTTTTTCTGGGTTACCGTCTCCTGCGGCATCGTAATTATGGCGTTCATTCTCCTTCCTCTCATCGAGATGATGACAGCGCCGTCTTTTGCGATGTTGAAGGAGACCATAAAGGATAAGGATGTTGTCAGCTCGATCTGG
>CAZOHQ010000144.1:1355-5912 GCA_964579455.1 uncultured Syntrophaceae bacterium
ATCGACCTGCCCATCGTCATTCCTCACCCCGTTGTGGGTATCGCCTTGCTCAGCGTTGCCGGAAAGAACCACTGGCTCGGCGAACTGCTCAATCAGGTCGGCATACGCATCATGGGAAGCGTAACCGGCATCATTGTGGTGTTGACCTTCGTTGGCATGCCTTTTTACATCAATGCCGTAAAGAGCGGATTCGAGAGCATCCCTCCAAGACTGGAGAAGGTATCCCGTAGCTTGGGAGCGTCCATGTTCAGCACCTTCTTCAGGATAACATTCCCCCTTGCGTGGCGCAGCATGCTCGTGGGGATTGTCATGTGTTCCGCCCGGGCGATAAGCGAGTTCGGCGCCGTGGTAATTGTCGCCTACCACCCCATGATCGCCCCGGTCATGATATACGAGCGGTTTGAGGCATTCGGCCTGAAATACTCTCAGCCTGTGGCGGTATGGCTGGTCTTTATCTGCCTGACACTCTTTCTGATTCTGAGGATACTCACTCTCCACGACAGGGAAAAGGCGGCATGATACGTATAAAAAATCTCAACATCCATCTCAAAGATTTCAATCTGTTCGACATTAGTCTCGATATAGGAAGAAATGAGTTTTTCGTCCTGATGGGACCGACAGGCGCCGGGAAAACGGTCCTCCTTGAGGCAATAGCCGGTCTGATTCCGATAAAGAGCGGGAGCATCCATATCGGCGAGAAGAATGTCACAAGACTCGCCCCTGAAAAACGCGGGGTGAGCATCGTATATCAGGACTACTCACTCTTCCCTCACCTGACTGTCCGCGAAAATATGCGCTATGGATTGCATTTCCACCGTATCGACAAATGCCGGTCCGATGAGACATTCGACCGCCTGGTGGAAAATCTGAATCTCTCCTATATCCTGAGTCGTTTTCCGCTCAATCTGAGCGGCGGGGAGTTGCAGCGAGTCGCCATGGCACGGGCCCTGATGGTAGACCCGGAGATTCTACTCCTTGACGAACCCCTTTCGGCGCTGGACCCCGGTTTCAGAGAGGAGATCAGAGCGGGGCTCAAGAAACTGCACAGGGATTCCAATGTCACCTTTCTCATGGTCACACACGATTTCGCGGAAGCGCTTTCACTGTCAGACCGGGCGGCGATCATGAACAATGGGAAAATAATACAGACAGGAACCATGGAAGGCATATTCAAACGCCCGGATTCCACCTTTGTGGCAGATTTTGTCGGCATGAAGAATCTCTTCGCCGCACAGTTTCGCGAAACAACGGCATTTACGGGAAACCTGGAGATAGCATTGAGCGTAAAACCTTTGAACGGCAAAGGGTACATAGCGATCAGACCGGAAGACATTGTCCTCAGTCGAGAGGAATTAACCTCAAGCATGAGAAACTCCTTCGCGGGAAGCATAACCGAAATATCCGATCATGGATTATATTACGAAGCAGGCATTATGGTGGAAAACATCACATTCAAGTCTCTGGTTACAAAGGGCGCCCTCCTTGACCTTCAACTCGCGGAAGGAACCCGGATATTTGTCTCCTTCAAGGCAACCGCCATTCACACATTTTAATCCTGTCCACAAACAAATTTTCAACATTGACCACCGAAGATAAAAAGATTATATAATGTTGGTTGTTCCACAAATCGCGTGTTTTCGGGATTCCATCAACTCACAGGGTCACGTCCCATATCCCGCTTATTCCAAAGGAGAGGATGCATGAAAATCACCATTATTTACGATAACAAAACATGCAGAGCAGATCTCAGGGCCGACTGGGGTTTTGCCTGTCTTGTGGAGGTACATGAGAAGAACATCCTTTTTGATACCGGTGCGAAGGGTGACATTCTTCTGGATAATATGAATATACTGGGCATCGAACCTTCGTCAATAGACGATGTGGTTATTTCTCATGCCCACTGGGACCATACGGGGGGACTGGCGGACTTTCTAAGAGAAAATAGGGATGTCAGGCTATTCATCCCTTCATCGTACAGTGTGCCTTCCGACTCAGCCAGAGAGATCATCGTGGTGAAAGAACCCATACAGATCTGCGAAGGAGTCTTCTCCACGGGAGAACTTCAGGGGTCTGAACAAGTAACCTACGATGACGAGATTGAACAATCACTTGTCATAAACACAGACAGGGGACAGGTTGTGATAACCGGCTGTTCTCATCCCGGTGTGAAAGAGATCCTGGAAGTTGCATCCACATATGGAAAGATCTATGCCTTAATCGGGGGACTCCACGGCTTCAACGAGCTGAAACTATTGGAGGAAATACCAGTAATATGTGCCACTCACTGCACCCAGTTCAAAGCGGAAATTGAATTCGTCTACCCGGATGCCTGTATTGAGGGCGGCGTTGGGCGAATAATCGACATATAAAAAACAGGAAGCAGGGGCCAATTTCTGAGTTACTGATTAAGGCATCCAGCGCACATCGCATGATCGGAAGAACCATCTGAAACAGATAAGGAGATAATAAAGTGGGATTTCTAAAAATATTCTCGGGCAAAAGTCCTGAAGAGTATGAGCACAAGGGGGACGGATTTTTTGAAATCATGGAATACGGGTCGGCCAAGCTGGAATATGAGACTGCTCTGGATAAGATGAGAAAAAAATCTCCGGACGATATAGATCTTGAAAACCGTCTCAGAGAAAAAATCGTCAGAAGCAGGGAATCACTGGCGCTTCAGCATAAACAAAACGGAGAGCTATTAAGAGAATCGGGAGATTATGAAGGTGCTATAGAATTATTCCACCTGGCGCTGGAACTGACAGATGATCCCGAACTTGAGGCCGAGATTGGGCAACTATTGGATAACAAACAAACCGGTCCCGCACAGAAAGATATGGAGGCTCCGTGGTCTCACCCTCAGGAAGATAAAATCGAAGTCCGGGAATTGCACACACCGCGCGAAGACGAATACTTTACCGCCGTGTGCGGCGCGCTACCGGACGAGGTACAAGATGCCTACCGGGGTTATGGAAAGGCGTTCATAACAGGGTATGTGGCTTTGAACAGTGGTGACTATGAACTGGCAATAACAAAATTATCGCTGGCGCTGGAAGAAAACCAGCCGGAAAGTCTGATTCCCCTTGAGTTGGCCACCGCCTACCTGAACCTGAAAAGGTACGAAGATGCCCTCACTCTCCTTGAACAATTTATCAACAACCACCCTGATTTTATACAGGGATATCATATCTTATGTGAGACCCTGTGGGCGATGAAGAAGTTCGATGAAGCAGATGATCTTCTGCTCTCCTGCCCACATGAAATACTGGATTCGGAACCCATCCTGCATCTCAAAGGTGAATCACTGTACCGGTCCGAAAGGTACAAGGACGCGGAGTCCTTCTATCTGAAGCTCCTCGATTCTCATGGCTGGGACGAACACACAGCTCTGTCTCTGGCGGCAACATATGAAGCCCTGGGAAAAAAGCAGGACGCCCTTGCCCTGTACAGCGAGACAATGTCTCAATGCCAAAGCTGCAGAATGAGGATTAATCCCTTCGTCAAGCAGAAATACGCGGATATCTCCATGGAACTGGGAGATCATTCGTCGCAGATACTGGAGATCTATCTTTCGCTGGTTGATGAAGACCCGGCAGGGAGGGAAAGCCATTTCAGAAAGGTGGAACAGCTCTACACGGCCATGGGAAACGAAAGGGAGGCGAGAAGATACCGGGCGTTCGCCGACAGTCTGAACAGACCTCCCACAGATTAAGGGTCCAAGAGAACATGGAGATAAGACTGTTACTGATAGACGCCCTCAACCTCATCCGCCGCGTGTATGCAGCCCAACCGGGGGATGACGGGCCTGTCCGCGTGGATGACGCACTGAAAACAAGCGTCCATTCCCTTCAGCGTGCCCTGCGAGAATGCCGGCCCACCCACGCAATCTGTGTCTTTGACGGACATGAACCGAGCTGGCGTCATACGTTGTATCCCGAATACAAGGCCGGTCGATCGCCCATGCCCGAAGCCTTGAGTGCACAGATGAACCGGTTCAGGGACGCGTTCTCGGAAGCAGGTGCCCGTCCTGTGTGTTTTTCCACGTTGGAAGCAGACGATATTATAGCCACATTGGCCGTGAAAGTTGCATCACGAGGCGGAAAAGTCGTCATACTTTCGACAGACAAGATGTTTCTGGAGCTTGTTTCAGATCTGATAGTGGTGCGTGACCATTTCCAGAGACTGGATATGGATCGGGCATACGTAAAGGAAAAACTGCACGTACAACCGGAGCAACTGGTGGATTTCTTCGCGCTGACAGGATACCCTAGCAACAATATACCCGGAGTCGCCACCGTAGGTCCAAAGACAGCCGCTCGTCTGCTGAACGAGCTGGAAAATCTGGATACGATACTGTCGGTTGCCTACACCATCAAAGGCAAGACGGGCGAGATGTTATGCAACCACGCCGAAGAGGCGCGCATGTCACAATCTCTGGTTCGCCTGAAGGATGATATCGAACTGGGGCTGAACCTGAACCTATTTCGATATACTCAGCAAGCCTGACACGACAGAACATACCATCGCTCTTTCAGCTACATTACACAAAAATACAGT
>CAZOHQ010000145.1:0-2447 GCA_964579455.1 uncultured Syntrophaceae bacterium
AGGACATATTGATTCTACAGTGCAAGCACTGTAGAACCCGCATGTACCGTCAGGTACGGGCGGACGCGAACGTTGAGTTATTACAATGAAAGGAAGATAGAGATGGGAGTTACCGTAGATAAGATCAGGGAATATGAAGAGAAACGAGATGACTTGTTGACCATGGGCGGTGAGAAAAACGTTCAAAAGCAGCATGACAAGGGAAAACTGACAGCCCGTGAGAGAATTGACATTCTTTTTGATAAAGGCACATTTCAGGAGACACAGCTGTTTGTGAAACATCGTTCCACCCTGTTCGGGATGGATACAAAAGAGATCAAGGCGGACGGCGTTGTTACCGGTTTCGGTAAAGTGAATGGCCGCACCGTTTTTGTAGCCTCGCAGGATTTTACCAGTTCCGGTGGCAGCCTTGGCGAAATGCACGCCAAAAAGATATGGAAAGTAATGGATATGGCACTGGATGCCAAAAAGCCCTTTGTTGCATTAAATGATTCGGGCGGGGCACGGATCCAGGAAGGAGTACCATCCCTGGAAGGGTACGGCGGGATATTCTACCGTAACACCATCGGATCGGGATATATCCCCCAGCTTACCGTCATAATGGGACCGACCGCAGGGGGAGCTGTGTATTCGCCGGCCCTTACGGATTTTGTATTCATGGTTAAAGAAACCAGCCATATGTATATAACCGGTCCGGATGTCATAAAAGCGGTTATCGGCGAGGATGTCACGCATGAAGAACTCGGCGGTGCCGTAGCCCATGCGACAAAAAGCGGAGTGTGTCACGTTGTTACAGAAAACGATGAGGACTGTCTCAACAAGGTGAGGGATCTGTTATCGTATCTTCCCGATAGTTGCCATAGCCCACTCCCTGTTAAAGAATGTACCGAAAGTCCCGAAAGAGAATGCCCGGAGCTTGATGGTATTATTCCGGATAAGGCAAGCCGTGGTTACGATATGAAAAAAGTGATCAAGGCAGTTGCGGATAATAACGAGATGTTTGAAACGCATGCACTGTGGGCAAAGAGTATCATAGTGGCCTTTATCAGGGTTATGGGACAGCCGGTCGGTGTTATTGCCAATAATCCGAAATTCAGAGCGGGAGTCCTGGACTACAAGGCATC
The DNA here is from genome assembly GCA_964579455.1 of uncultured Syntrophaceae bacterium. GTDB lineage: Bacteria > Desulfobacterota > Syntrophia > Syntrophales > UBA2210 > UBA2210. The sequence goes on from CAZOHQ010000145.1 coordinate 1,125, forward strand.
CGACAAAGCGGCGCGGTTTATCAGATTCTGCGACGCATTTAACATACCGGTTCTGACCTTTGCCGACGTCCCCGGCTATATGCCGGGAACGGAACAGGAATGGGCAGGAATTATTTCACACGGGGCCAAGCTTCTTCACGCGTACTCGGAAGCCACGGTACCGAAGATTACCGTTGTTACCCGCAAGGATTATGGCGGATCCTACATCGGTATGTGTTCAAAGTCCCTTGGAGCCGATTATATAATGGCCTGGCCGACCGCGGAGATAGCCGTCATGGGCGCAGAAGGGGCATGCAACATCATCTACCGGCGCGAGATTGCCGGCGCCGAAGACCCGGCGACCAAGCGAGCCGAGCTGGTCGGGGCCTATGAAAAACAGTTCAACAATCCGTATTTTGCGGCAGAGTTAGGGATTATTGACGAGGTTATCGCGCCACGGGAAACACGAAAAAGGGTCGCGGCACTCCTTGAAGCATTCAAGGATAAGACGGAAATAAGGCCACCGAAAAAACATAATAATATTCCACTGTAATCCGGAGACTGCACCGTCCGTATGAGAGTGGAGGGAGGAAAACCGTTAGAAGAAAGCAAGGGGAATGATAGTTGAGTAAAAAGATTCCGGTTCATTCGAGAGATATATCGATACATATTTCCTGCATAGATGACGATACGCTTCTTGCGGAAGGATCACTCAGGGATAACAGAAAGCTTCCCTCCTATTCCACTGCGGGGAGAAGGTTTGTCGATCCCGGGGATATTCACCATATTGTTGTGAGATTGTACATTTCAGTGGCGGACAATGTGATTGTCAAGGCCGAGGCAGATATGGTGAAGGTTCCGGGAGGCGGAATATGCCTTGAGATAAAGGATAGCATCAAGAATCTGGTTGGTGTTTGTGTTAAAGGGGGGTTCACAAAAAAGGTGCTGGATATTATGGGAGGCGTCAGAGGGTGCCTACATATGACAAACCTCGTTATTGCCATGGGATCAGCCATTGTGCAGGGTCAGTATCTCCGGGCAGGGATAAACAGTCCCGATACGGAAATGCCGGAGGTGGATACATCCGTTCTCAAAAACAGTTGCTGGCTGTGGAGAGAGAGCGGCCCACATATTGGGAAGGAAAAAAGTTAGTGGTTATGTAATAAAAAAGGGGGCCCATGAGCCCCCTTTTTTATCGTTAAAGAGAATAATCCCCTCTTTATTCTATGACAACCAGAAGCTGATCAGCTTCCACTACGTCCTTTTCTTTTACCTTTATTTCTTTTACGGTTCCATCTACTGGGGCGCAGATCGGATTTTCCATTTTCATTGCCTCAAGGATTA
>CAZOHQ010000145.1:2547-5905 GCA_964579455.1 uncultured Syntrophaceae bacterium
GTTCCATCTACTGGGGCGCAGATCGGATTTTCCATTTTCATTGCCTCAAGGATTAAGAGTTCATCGTCTTCTTTTACCTCATCACCGACTTTAACCAGAATTTCAAATATGTTACCCGGCATCGGAGCCAATACTTCTTCCATTTCTTCACTACCTCCTGAATGATTTGTAATTGCTGATACACATTGTTGCGCATCAAATTTCGCTTTTTATCACATTTGGTGCTGTTAAGTCACTATAAAAAACCTGTCAGTGACTGTTGTTCACACTTACCGCTAAGCTTCTTTTTTCGGGCGCTCGAGACCGGTAACGATCTGCGACTTGATCAATCTCGGGAGCATCATATGATGACGCGGACAGATCGATTTCGGATTCTGGTAGACTGAATTGCTAAATGCCACCATATAGTCTCGTAACTTTTCGAAGCGCACAACCTCATCCACCAGACCCGCCTTCGCGCAGTAGAACGGGCGCGACTTGTCATAGTAATGCTGTACCATATCATTCATCTTTTCGAGAACAGGAGCGAGGGGCCTGCCTGCATCCTTCTCTTTGACGAGTCTTCGGGAGTAACTGGCTGCAGCCGCTGTTTCCCCGTGCATGACGTAGATCTCTGTAGCGGGGGTGCCGAGTGAGAAGGCATTAGTAGTACGGCCCTGAGGACCTCCCATTACATAATGTGCAGCGGCCGTTCCCTTTCTGAGGATAACCACCATTTGCGGTACATTGCTCTGCTCGATTGAATAGATGAGAGATTGTCCCAGTCCGAGCAGTTCAGCGCCTTCCGCAATGTCTCCGACATCGATACCGGATGTATCCTGGAACCAGATAATCGGAATACGGTCACGACCGCACTGTGTTACGAACTCATTCATCTTGATCAATCCCTGGCGATAGAGTTTGCCGCCGACACCGTTATATTCATTCGTATATTCCGGATAGTTCGGCAATATTCCCTGGCGGTTTCCGATTGCACCCATCAGAAAACCGTCGACCATGACGAGTCCCGTATAGACCTCCGGGCCGTAACCAGGTCTGAATTCAAGATGCTGCGAGTTGTCGACCAGCCGTGCAAGAATATTGTCAAAGTCATATCCCGCTTTCTGATTATACGGAACGATGGATGCAATTTCAGAGGGAGAAAACTTCGGCTCGGCCGGCTCGGCCAGTCTGAAGACCTTGGGACTATAGGCAGGCATCCCTTCCACGTACTCTTTCAGGGCATCAAGAACCTGATTTTCTTCTTCAAATACATATCTGAAGAAACCGGTTACATCGTGATGGATCTTGACGCTTCCGGGGGGCACTGATTTGAAGTGCCGTGTCGCCTCAATCAACTGCTCAGCACCTTCCTCGTCGAATCCTCCCTTGGGGCTCATGCCGCCGACGATTCCGCCGCCGCCTACCGCAATGTTGCAGTCCTTGTGGGCAAGAAGTATCTGAGGGCTGATTCCCTGGTAGCCGCCACCGGCGGGGTTGGTTCCGTAAATTCCAGCCAGGATAGGAACACCTGCCACTTCCAGTTCCGCGTGGCGGAAGAAACAGGTTCCCTGCCCACGACGATTGGCGTAGACCTTTTCCTGCTCGGGCAGCTTGACACCGGAACAGTTGACCAGCCATACAAGCGGCACGTTTAATCTTTTGGCGAGATCGGTTGCACGAAGGTTATTATCCGCCTGTCCCGCGATCCACGCGCCGGCTATCCACTTGTTGTTAAAGCCGATAAGGACGCACCATTTTCCGCTGATCCTCGCCATGCCGTCCACAACACCGGTACTCCCCGATTCTTCATGATCCGGATCATATATGGTGTGAAGGGGAAAGAACATTCCCGGATCCACGAGATATTCGATTCGTTCCCAGACACTCTGCTGCCCGCGCTTATGAACCAGATCAATGGGAAGGCCGAAGTCACGGATTCTCTGATCCTCAGCCTCGATCCCCTTCATCACTTCCTCTGTCTGGGCGATACTTTCCTGCATCCTCTTTATCTGTGAATCCCTGAGGGGTTTCCCGAACTCTTTCATCTTTACATAGGGTATCATTTTACATCCTCTCTTCTTTCTTTTTATCCTGGCAACTGCTTTGGATATGAAGCACAGAAGGCATCCTCCCTTCCGGGAGGATGCCGCTATGGGGTTTGTCTATTATTTCATTGTAGTGTTAGCGATTCGCCTTGCGAATCCCCAATTGATCCTGTGCCATAATAAATTTACAGATATTTGTCGATCCTTCGACCATCGCGTATGTCGGCGCATCCCTGAAGTATCGTGCCACCGGATACTCTGTTGAGTAACCGTAGGCTCCCAGTATGCGCATCGCGTACTGAGAACACTTGTAGGCGAGTTCGCCTGACAGGTATTTCGCTGCGGCGACCTCAAGGTTGTTCCCCAGGTTTCCCTGATCTTTCTGCCACGCGGCCTTATAAACGCTCAGTCTCCCTGCTTCGATTTCCGCAACCATCTCGCCGATCAGGGACTGATTCATCTGGAACTTTCCGATCGGCTGACCAAACTGTTCACGCTCCATGGCGTAAGTTGTCACGGAGTCCAGGCATGCCTGAGACAGTCCGATGCCACCGGCCGCGGCCGAAAGTCGTGTCTGAGCCAGGGAACCAAAAACAATCTTTGAACCATCTCCCGGGTTAGCCAGGATGTTCTCTTTGGGGACCTTTGTGTTCTCAAGGACAATTTCTCCGGTTGGCGATGAACGGGATCCCATCTTATCCAGATTGGTTACGGTGATCCCCTCACTCTCTTCAAGGTCGACTACGAAGGCGGAAAGACCTCTTCCTCCTGCGGAACGATCAGTATAGGCGTAGAAGATGTTAATCCCGCCGATCGTGGCATTGGATATCCATGTTTTCTGACCATTTATGAGCCAGTGATCTCCCTTGTCTTCAGCGATCGATTTGATTGCCATAATGTCGGAACCGGCTCCCGGTTCGGTAATGGCGAATGCCCCGAGGATGTCGGCATTGACCAACTTTTCGATGTATTTCTTCTTTACGCTCTCGGTGCCGTAGCGAAGAATGGTAAAGGCACATCCCAGTTCCTGCATATTGACCTGAACCCTCAATGAACTGGAGGCGCGGGCGATTTCTTCCGAGATGATTATGGCCGCGAGCCATCCCATCTCATTTCCACCATATTCTTCGGGAATAACGGTACCGAAGAAGCCCAGTTGACCCATCGGTTTGATAACTTCTTCATAAGGGAAATAATGATTCTCGTCCCACTCATCTGCGAATGGGGCGATCTTCTCGGCTGCAAAATCACGCACCGTATCCCTTAGCATTATCAATTCATCTGATAAACCAAAATCCATACCTTGCACTCCTCCCTAAATTGCTTGTTGT
>CAZOHQ010000146.1:0-5867 GCA_964579455.1 uncultured Syntrophaceae bacterium
CTCGTTAAAGAGCCACTTTCTGCCGGAAATGATCCTATCTGTCATCTCCAGAAATGCCCCGCTGTGATCAACAAATAAACTCCCGATTATTTGTGAGAAGATATTCACATTATAGGGCAGTCTCACTTTATTCAGGTGGTGAACCAGCGAAGGATTTCCTATGAGGATTCCCAGTCTGAGGGACGCCAGTCCAACTTTGGAGAGGGTTCTCAGGATTACCAGATTATTCCACCGATCAAGATCGTGCAGAAATGTCTTTCCGGAAAAATTGAAATATGCCTCATCGAGCACCACAAGACCGTTGGATGCCTCCAGAATCTTTTCAATCCCGTCTCTGTCAAAACATCCGCCCGTGGGGTTGTTGGGATAACTGAGAAATATAAGGGATGGCTGATTATCGGATATCGCGCCGAGCATGGCGTCTGTATCCAGGGCCAGACGGTCATCCAGGGGCACTTCAATAATATCATGCCCCGTGTTGAGCGCGCCTATCCTATACATGGCAAAGGTGGGGCTCGGGAACATGACACTGCCTGACGGGGAGGTGCTGACGGCCGTCAGCAATATATGGATAAGTTCGTCAGATCCGTTCCCGATGAGGACCATATCTTCATCCACCCCGTAATACCGCGCGAAATCCCTTCTCAGGCCGGGAGAACCCGGCTCCGGATAGCGGTTGAGGGACAGGGCCTCCAGACGTTCTGAGATCACGCATTTCAGCCCGGGGGGCAGGGGATAGGGATTCTCATTGGCGTCCAGTTTGATCCTGCACGATGTTTCTTCCACAGCGTAAGCCTCCTGCGAAAGTACCGCAGTTTTTATAATCTTTTCAATGTCCACTCTTTGCTCCTCGACCCGTGTTCCACCGGTCACTCATGTATTTGCTCTCAAGGAGACTGTCTCTGAGCGTCTCCTCTTCGGGAGATAATCTCCCCTCTATGAGGCGTATCTTCAAGATCTCTTCAAACCCCGACGCGATGTTCCTGCACAAGGTATCCATCTCGATCGTATCTCCGATACTCTTGCGGATGGAAGAGACGGAGGCGTTGAGTTTTTCCACCTCCACATCCATCTCCATGGCGGTATCTTTCGTTATTATTGCCGCGCAGACCGCCACCGGATCAAAATCCAGAAGAAGAGACCCCTGCTGCAGGAACACGCCCCTTGCCCGTACTTGGGCGCTTCCGCAGATCTTTCTGCCGTCTGCGAGGAGTTCATTCTTATATGAGGCGGCAAAACAGAAGGCCTCCGATGATCCGTTTGCGGCTCTGCCTTCTTCCACCATGCGAGCCTCAACCCCTGACTTCTCAAGGCCTCTTATTATGCACCCGCTGATTATCCGGTACGTCTCGACAATATCAGGAGAAAAGAGGGGATTATCTCCTCTGGCTACAAGCGAATAGGTCAGATCATCTCCGTGAAGAACCGCCTTGCCCCCTGTAGGCCGTCTGACGATATCTATATCCCTGTCGCGGCAGTATTCGCATTGTATCTCTGCTTCGGCATTCTGAAAATATCCCAGGGACACAGCCGTTTTCTTCCAGCCATAAAGACGGAGAGTGGGGGACAGTTCTCTGCGCTGATTCACCCTGAATATGGCCTCATCGATAGCCATATTTTCAAAAGGATCGTACTGTTCGAACGGGATAATCCTCCACGTGTCCACCTGATGTCAACTGACCTCTTCATCCTCGTCAATATAATCCATGTATTCCTCTTCCTCATCCAATAGAGGGTCCACCTCTTCCAAATCTCTTATTTCAACTTCGTCAATATAATCTCCGTATGCCTCCGCATCCAGCAGATGGTCCACCTCTTCTAAATCTCTAACTTCAACGGTAATCATCCACCCTGTTTCATATGGATCACTGTTGAGGATGCCCACATCGTCGGTAAGGTCTTCATTGACGCTGATGATGTACCCGCTCACTGGAGAAATCAGTTCGGTAGTAACTTTCAGAGATTCTATGATACCGAAAGGCTCGCCATGTTCAATAGGGGAGTCCACCGGAAAAAGCTCCACCGATAGTATCTCATCTAATGTGTCCTGGGCATAATCCGTTATTCCCACTGTCGCGATGTCCCCATCAATCCGTGCCCACGTATGGTCATGGCTGTAAAGCAGATCTTCCGGAAACGACATAAACCGACAACCTCCTGAATTATAAATTTATCATCACTCAGATATGCATACGGAACAAATCCGGTCGCCCGGGGCAATGAACATAGATTGCCACCTTTCCATTCAGCGTACATTTCGCATGATGTTTGATATCTGATTAAGCGCTCATATGTTACAGTATTTTTAGATTCTTGGGAGTCTTTGTAAGGATCTCGCATCCGTCCTTTTCGACCATAACGGTGTCTTCTATTCTTACTCCCCACAGGTCCGGTATATAGACGCCGGGTTCCACGGTGATGACCATTCCCTCCTCCAGAGTGTCCTCCCCTCTTTCGGATACCTTGGGCGGTTCATGGACCTTAAGTCCCACACCATGCCCGGTGCCGTGTGAAAAATACCCGCCATAGCCCGCATCATCAATATGCGTCCTGGCAATTTTGTCGATATCTCTGCAGGAAATCCCTGCCTTTACCGCATCCACTGCCTTGTCATGCGCGCCCTTTACGATAGCGTACACAGCGGACTGTTTCTCGTCCGCGCCTCCCATGACAAAGGTGCATGTCTCGTCGGAGTGATATCCTCCGCATACGGTTCCATAATCGATGATTACAAAGTCGCCATCTTGTATCTCGCGGAAACCGGGAACCGCGTGGGGAAGAGCTGTGTTGCTGCCCGAGGCCACGATGGTCTCGAAAGATGGTTTTTCACTCCCCGCCTCCCGCATCTTCATCTCCAGGATTGCGGCAATATCCCTTTCAGTTACGCCGGGCCTGATGTGCTCCAGCGTCTCGTCAAGGGCGCGTGCCGCCATTATCGCGGCCTCCCTGAGGGAAGATGCCTCTTCGGCATCCTTTATCATTCGTATGCGCTCTATCCGCCCCGATAAGGGCGTCAGAGAGACGTCTCCCACCCTTTCCTGTAATGTAAGATACTGGTCCAGTGAGATGGCCGGGGACTCAATGCCAACTCTTTTCAGAGACAGATCCGAGATTATTCCGGCCATGCCTTCCGTTCTGTCTTTGAACTCAACGACATCACAGCCAGCAGATTCGTCTTTTGCCTGCGTGATATATCTTCCATCCACCAGCAGGAAGAGCCGTTCTCCACCAACAAAAAGGGCTCCATCGCTCCCGGTAAAACCTGTCAGATAGCGGATATTTGCTTCTTCAAAAAAAAGTATGCCCTCCACATCAAACCCGGACAGCATCGATCGTACGCGCTCAATTCTGTTTTTCCACATTAAAGAATCACCACCCTTTTTTCTTTTGCAGTTTAAGCAACCATCTGTCCAGTTCCTCAATGACCGGCCCCCATCCCTTTCCCATCAGATGTTTCACATACTCCTCGTATTTCCCGGCCTCGATATTTCCCGGATCTCTCTCCAGGATCTTGTCAAGCACCTCTTTGGCCATTTTGAAGTAGCCCTGTTTCATATACAGCCTGGCCAGGGTGATGGTGTGAAAATCAGTTGACCTGTCAGCGGGTTCATCCGCATCCCTCTCTTCGATAGCGATGTCCTGCAATGAAGCAATCTTTTCAGAGACGCGCCCGGATACGGGTGTGTCTGGGTTCAGCGTCACGAATCTCATATAGGCCTCTATTGCCTCCGGGGTCCTTCCCTCCCGGTTGTACGCGTCTCCCAGCACCTCATAAACCCGCGACTGGTCCATCACAATATCGTGCCACTGCTCAAGGATCTCCCCCGCATCTGCCGGTTTGCCCATCCTGGCCCAGCACGAGGCTTTGACGAGATAGGCGTCACTGTCCCCCGGAAAGTTATTCAGCCGTGCATCCGCGAGAACGATGGCGTCATCATACAATCCTTCATCCATGCTTCTCATGGCGTCCGACAAAAATTTTTTTCTATCCTCAAGGTATGTCCTGTCCATAATGTCTGCCTGTAACCCGGGTTTTATTACCGGGAATCTTCTGATAAATCAATTGACATAATTCATTCTGCAATGATATTCCTCTTATCCTTATTTTATTTGCAGATATCTTTCAACGGAAATATGATATGAATTCACAAAATATTCAATTTATAAAATATCTTTTTGTCTGTTCCCTGCTTTTAGCCAATATTATTGCGTCTAAGATAATAATTGTGGGCGGACTGGTGCTGCCCGCGGCGATCATCCTCTACCCTCTTACCTTTCTCTTCACCGATGTGGTGGCGGAGGTAGAGGGTAAGAAGAGCGCCGGTGACCTTGTCATGACGGGTTTTTATATGTCACTGTTCATGGTGCTTGTGTTACTTGCTGGCAGATTGCTCCCAGCGGCGGGATTCTGGAAGCATCAGGAGGCGTACAACAGTATCCTCGGATCAACGCCGAGGATCGTAACGGCATCCATGATAGCCTATCTTGTATCCCAGAGGCACGATGTGTGGGCATTTCACTGGTGGAGAAAGAAGACCGCAGGAAGGCACCTGTGGCTGCGAAATAATCTTTCTACGATTGTCTCCCAGTTGATCGACTCTGTCCTGTTCATAGTCATAGCCTTCTGGGGCATATTTACTCCGTCGGCAATAGGTATGATGATCCTCAGCCAGTATCTTGTCAAGATAGGAATAGCCCTTCTTGACACCCCGATCTGCTATATGTTAGTGAGGTTTTATGGAGGCGATAGAAAACAAGTACAGAGAGCGTGATTACGAGGTAAACATACGGTTTCCCGAATTCACCTGTCTCTGCCCGATGACCGCGCAACCCGACTTCGCGGAGATAACCATCACCTATGTCCCGGATGAATGTATCGTAGAACTGAAGTCTCTGAAGGTTTACCTGAATTCCTACCGTGACAGGGGAATCTTTCACGAAGAGGCGGTGAACGGAATCCTGAAAGACTTTGTGGAAAAGATATGCCCCAAGAGGGTTGAAGTCACCGGCAACTTCAACATACGAGGGGGGATTCACACCACGGTCAAGGCGGGGTATCCTGAAGGTTGTCAGGGGTGAAGGCCACTTCTATCATGTTCGGATACGGGCACGTTCAGAAACACGTCGGGATTGCGCCTCTCATAATTTCCCTCATTTTTCTCCCATGAATGTGCCGTCTGTGAATGGTCCTGTATATGTTCTCCCGTCGGGCATCGTGAGTGTTCCCTGCCCGTTATAGATGCCGTCCTTGAAATCGCCCGTATAACTCCCGCCGGCCGCAGATGTGTAGGTTCCTTTTCCACAACGCTCACCCTGCTTAAATTCGCCCCGGTAGATATCGCCGTTCGGATACGTAAACGTTCCGAAGCCCTCATATCTGTCGTCCTTGAATTCGCCCTCGTATCTACGCCCGGGAGCCGTCATCGTGCCCCTGCCGTCTATCTTCCCATTTTTGAACTCTCCGACGTATTCTCTGCCGTCCGGTTTTACCAGTGTCCCCCTGCCGTCAAATCTCCCGTTTCTGAATTCGCCGACATACGTGTCACCGTTGGGAAAGAGCATGGTCCCCCGGCCTGCTATCACGTTATTCTTGAAATCCCCCGTATATGTTCTGCCATCGGTACTGGTAAACGATCCCTGCCCCTCACAGATGTTGTCTTGAAACGTACCCTCGTAGATGCCGTCCGCGGTGGTCAGTATTCCTTTTCCGTCGAACCTGTTTTCCTTAAACTCGCCCACATATGTATTTCCATTGGCATAGATGAGGGATCCGCTGCCGTGCAGTGCGGTATCTTTGAACTGGCCGCTGTACTTCGCGCCGTCGGAAAACAGATAGACCCCCTGCCCATTCGCGCAATCGCCCGTCT
>CAZOHQ010000147.1:0-5818 GCA_964579455.1 uncultured Syntrophaceae bacterium
AAGATCCTTATAGATACTGCGAAAAAGTGGGGGAGATGGGCAAGTACGGAGTACTGGCCGAACTATGAAAAAGAGAACGAGAAATGGTGCCAGGAAAAGGGCGTGAAATTTATCACGATGGACGATGCCAATATCGCAGAATCGAAGGAAAAGCTGGAAGCGGTATGGGATTGGTACGCGAACGAAAGTCCTGACTGCGCGAAACTGGTTGCGCTTATAAAGGAAGAAAAGAAGACCTGGAAATAATTTGGCAGAAGTGAAAACCACAGGTGGAGAGGGCAGGTCAACACCTGCCTTCCCTCTCCATTAACTCTAACTCAGTTTGGAGAAGATGTTATGAATAACGGGACGAATAAAGACCCCGGTGGTTTTGGTAAATTCATGGACGCCATATCACGTTTCGATGAGAGACTTGCCGAATTTGCCGGGTGGATTGTCATTGTCATGATGGTGACAATAAGCTACGACGTAGCTATGAGATATATCTTCGGGATGCCTACTACCTGGAGCTTTGAGATTAATCGCTATATGCTGATTCTGGTCGTTTTCTTTAGTGGAGCCTGGGCGCTCCCTGCCGGAGGGCATGTTGCCGTGGACATATTTACCGAGCATATGGAGAAAAGAAAGAAGGCGATATTGGAAATTCTTACCTCCATAATGGCCATCCTATACATGTCTGCATTTTTCTTTGAGTCGTGTGTCTTTGCCTGGGATGCGTGGGAGGGCGGTGTACGGAGTACGGAGTATCTGGCGTGGCCCCTGTGGCCGATGAGAACATTCCTTGTCATAGGTTCGCTGTGCCTCGGGTTGGAGTTTCTTTTCAGACTGGTGCGCAATATCGCCATTCTAACCGGAACGGCTCAGGCCGAATCACAGGGAGGTATATGATTATGGAATGGTATATTACACTTCTTGTATTAGTCGGTTCTCTTTGCGTACTCCTCTTTATGGGATTGCCGGTGGCTTTTTCGCTCGGTTTTCTGAGTATGATAAGTGCGCTGGTGTTTTGGCCGGGGACGGAAGGGCTGTATGGTGTGGCACTGGCCGGATATGGGCACATGGGCAATTATACCCTTGTGTGTGTGCCGCTCTTTATTCTTATGGCACAGGTGGTGATGCACAGTCGCATGGGGGCGGACACCTACGATGTTGCTGACCGCTTTCTGCGCAATCTTCCCGGTGGTCTCGGTATAACCAGTGCCGTCTTCGGTGCCGTCTTCGGCGCGGTGTGCGGGGCCAGTACGGCGGGAACGGCCACCGTCGGCCTTTTGTCCCTTCCCGAGATGGAAAAACGAGGATATCAGCCGGGACTGGCAGGCGCTATCGTGGCCTTTGCCGGTGCTCTTTCTATTTTGATTCCCCCCAGCGTTATCCTGATTCTCTACGGGACACTGGCCAATGAATCTATCGGTGCGCTGTTTGCCGGAGGTTTTTTACCCGGAATATTGATGACCGTCCTGGCGATCTTCTACATCGGACTCAGGGTAAAGTTAAATCCTTCGATTGCGCCGAGGGATAATGTCCGGTTCACATGGAAAGAAAAATTCAGTTCCCTGTGGAGGGTGTGGGCGCTTCTGCTTCTGGTACTACTTCTTCTGGGGACGATCTATACGGGAGTTGCTACACCTACAGAGGCAAGTGCGATAGCCTGTGTTGCGGTATTTGCGATTGCCTTTGCCAAGAAAACCATGAATCTGCAGTTGCTGAGAAAGGTGCTGTTAGCTACGGTTAAGACAACCACTATGATCGGCTGGATCATCATCGGTGCCACCTCCTTCGGGTATGTTATCATCTATTCGGGGTGTGCCGCCGAGTTGACGGACTGGGTTGTGTCTATGGACGTGTCTCCTACAACCGTCGTTGTCATTCTCATGATCGGATTTATGATTATGGGGATGTTTCTGGATCCGGCCGCCATCGTTATGATGACGACCCCCATCATACTGCCGATCCTTCTCGCGCTGGATATAAACGTGTTGTGGTTCGGCATTCTTATGACGATAAACATGTGTGCGGGGAACATTTCACCCCCCATGGGGCTGAACCTGTATATCGTCAAAGGGCTTGTACCACCGGAATCGATGCCGATGAAGGCTCTGTTTTGGGGTGCCGTCCCCTTTATGGTTATAGATTTTACAACGATAGCACTTGTCATGATTTTCCCCGCTATCGCGACCTGGCTGCCGAGCCTGGTAATAGCGTCATAACAGAATGGCAGATGAAGAACCCCCGATGATGCACAAGCATCGGGGGTTCTTCTATTGTTTCCGTTGTTACCATAATCAACGGCGAGTGTATGTTCTTTTACATCTTCCCCGATTTTCTGTATATACATTTAATCTTTGTCTATTCTTCGATTTTACGCTATCCGGAGATGTATCCAAGATTTTTCGGTCTTGACAAATTCATCCACACCATTAATATTACGTCCCGGTCTCTCTGTTAATGAAGGCATTTGTTTAGGTCACCGCACACTGTTTTTGCAGAGATTTCTGCCGACCGCATGATATCCTTGTCGATATTGTTGACGTTGTGCTTGGCGCTACTACATCGCGATTTGTCACGTGCCCGATAGTATGTATACGGATAGAAGATAAGAATAAAAAAGGGGAGGTAACGGATGGAGAAGAGATTGATAATTACGGTGGATGGACCCGCGGGTTCCGGGAAGAGCACCGTAAGCAGGATACTTGCCGAAAGAATATCCTATATGTATCTGGACACGGGACTCCTTTACCGGGCGATTGCCTATCGAGCGATGCAGCATGGAATATCTATAGCGGACGATGATGCGCTTCGTGAATTATCTGATAACATTACTATTCCCCTTGAGACGGGTGGAGACATGAGGGTTCTGATAGATGGAGAGGATGTCTCGGACAATGTCAGAACCGAAGAGATAGGTATGCTTGCCTCTTCGGTATCCGCGGTTCCCGCGGTGAGGGACGCCCTTCTACCTCTCCAGAGAAGCGCTGGAAAATATGGGGGTATCGTGACCGAGGGCAGAGATATGGGAACAGTGGTGTTTCCCCATGCGGATGTGAAGTTCTTTCTGGATGCCGATGTCGGGGAACGCGCACGGCGCCGGTACGCGCAGTTGGTGGAGAACGGAGGAAACGCAAATATTGATGAAGTCAAGCGGGGACTGGAGTTGAGAGATTATCGGGATTCAAACAGGGCGATAGCTCCTTTGAAACTGGCAAACAATTCCTCTGTTATTGATACCACCGGAATAGATATCGAGGGAGTGGTCAAGATGATGGTGGTTATAGTTGAAGAGCGAGCAAAGGAGGTTAGGAACCAATCCCGTTGAAATCAGTTGGAAAATCCATTTTCTGAAGGATGACAACCGGTAAAACATAGCCAACACCTTAAAAAGTACTTGAAAAACCCGTCGGATAATTGCTAAGTAGCTCATCGAAATCTGAAAATTAGTGGTTCTTTATACGCATCAAGGAGGATAACGCTATTTCATGGAAACCATTGTATCTGTAAAACCGCTACTGGCTGTGGCAGTTTCGCTTTTTGGTTCACTTTTGATTGTTCTCTGCGGCAGAAAGCCCAATCTGAGAGAATCCTGTAGCATTACGATCGCACTGATCAAATTTGGCATTGTTATTTCCATGTTGCCTGTCATTCTCAGCGGCAAGAAACTGGTTTATAATCTTGTTGAGATTCTTCCAGGCGTGAGTATAGCCTTTCGGGTTGATTCTCTCGGTCTGCTCTTTGCGCTGGTGGCTTCTTCACTGTGGATCGTCACGACCATCTATTCGATAGGATATATGCGTCCCCTCAAGGAACACTCGCAGACGAGATATTTCACATTTTTCGCGCTGGCTCTCTCTTCGGCCATCGGCGTTGCGTTTTCCGCCAATCTCCTTACACTGTACATGTTTTACGAGATGCTGTCACTTTCCACCTATTCTCTTGTGACCCATCATCAGGACTCGGAAGCCCGGTTTGCCGGAAGAAAGTACCTGACTTACCTGATGGGAACATCCATAGCGTTTTTCCTGCCCGCAATGATTATTACCTATTATTTAACCGGTACTCTCGATTTTGCCGACCAGGGCATCCTGGCGGGGAAGGCGGGAGGGCCGATGCTCACCCTTACCTTCGTGCTCTTCATTGCCGGAATCGGCAAGGCCGCCATCATGCCAATACACTCTTGGCTCCCCTCCGCCATGGTGGCCCCGACACCGGTCAGCGCTCTGTTGCATGCCGTCGCGGTCGTCAAAGTGGGAGTATTCTCCGTCCTGAGAGTATGTTTTCATGTGTTTGGTATAGACCTTATGCATTCACTTTCACTCGATGTATTCCTGCTCTATTTCATATCTATTACGATCCTTGTCGGTTCATTGTTCGCCCTTAAACAGGATGACCTCAAGGCGCGGCTCGCGTACTCCACGGTAAGTCAGCTTTCCTATATCGTGATGGCCGGCGGTTTGATCAGCGTCATGGGCATGACCGGGGGGGTTATCCACATCGTCATGCACGCCTTTGGAAAGATAACACTCTTCTTCTGCGCCGGGGCCATTATCGCCCATACCGGCTTCAAGAAGATCAGTGATATTAAGGGGATCGGAAAGATGATGCCCGTCACCATGGCGGCGTTCTTCTTCGGTTCACTGAGTGTTATCGGCATACCCCCGATGGGCGGTTTTATCAGCAAGTGGTATCTCGCGCTGGGGTGTATCGAGGCAGGTCAGATTCCCATACTGGTCGTTATCCTGACCAGTTCTCTGCTGAATGCGGCCTATTTCCTGCCGATAACGTACAACGCCTTCTTCTCCAGCGGACCCAATTTTGATGCCTCGACACGATTCAACGAGGCCCATATCTGTGCGGTTATTCCACCCGTAGTGACTGCCGTTGCCTCGTTCCTGTTATTCATCCATCCGGGGTTTTTCCTCGAACTGGCGCGGATGACCGCACGGGCTGTAATGGGATCCGGATAGTCTGTTGTAATTCTCTGTCGCTTTGCAGCGAATAGAGGATGGATATCATGATGGATATGAACAAAATATTATTGATCGATGACGAAGAAGACAGTCTCGACGGTCTCTCCCTTTCACTGAAAAGCGAGGGATATGATGTCATCGCCGCCTCCTCCGGCAAGGAAGGTCTTGATGCTTTTGAGAGAGAATCACCTTCAATCGTTCTGACCGACCTCAATATGCCCGCGATGGATGGGATTGATGTCTTGAAGAGAGTGAAGAGTCGTAATCCCGACACTGAAGTAATCGTTATCACGGGTCACGGAGATATGGATTCCGCTATAGATGCCCTGCGGTATGGTGCTTCCGATTTTATAAACAAGCCGGAGAGAGAAGAGGCACTGCAACTGGCCCTGAAGAGGGCCAGGGAAAAGCTTGTTATTGGGGGAAAACTCAGGGCATACACAGCAGATCTGGAAAACATGTGTCATATAGCCACTGGGGAGGTAAAGCGAAAGTCCGATTTTCAGGATAAACTGATAACCAGCTCCAATGATGGTGTTGTGGCAACTGACGAAGATGGCAGAATTGTTATATTCAATCCGGAAGCGGAAGCGATCTTTGGGATTCCCCGGATTGAAGTGGTGAGGAAGCTGGATTTTACGCAGCTGTTTCCTCCGGAGATAGCGAATCTGTTCAGTCTGATGTTCAGCAGCGGAAGGGGCATGGGAGATGTGGGCTGGCGGGAAGGGACGATTCACAGGAAGGATGGAGATGATGTCCCTGTCCGATTTTCCGGTACCCTCCTTTTTGATGGTGAAGATAGTATCGGAAGCGTTGGTTTCTTTCAGGACCTCAGGGAGATAAAACGCCTTCAACAG
>CAZOHQ010000148.1:0-5817 GCA_964579455.1 uncultured Syntrophaceae bacterium
GGAATCATGACTGCGTACGGCGCCTCCCCCAGGGGCTCAATCTGGCTTGAAGAAGCATCCAGGGCGCATGCGTTTTTAAACGGAAGAGGGTATGTTACGCCGCAGGATGTCAAATCGATGGCCCCTGATGTGCTCAGGCACCGCATTATCTTAAGTTATGAGGCGGAGGCTGAAAGCAAAACAACGGATGATATCATCGCTGTATTGCTCGAACGCGTCGAGGTCCCATAGAATGCTTTCCGACGAGCAACTCAAGAAAATCCAAAAGTTCCACTTCAGAACCAGGAAGCTGGCCAGCGATCTCTTTGCCGGGCAATATGAAAGCGCTTTTGCGGGGCAAGGGCTGGAGTTTGCCGAAGTCCGGGAATATCAGGCGGGAGACGATGTTCGGTTCATCGACTGGAACGTCTCGGCACGATTCGGGCACCCATATGTAAAGGTATTTCATGAAGAGCGGGAACTGACCGTTATGCTCCTGCTCGATCTGTCGGGCTCCCACTTGTTCGGCACGAGGAAGAGGTTCAAACGGGAAATACTGGCTGAAGTGGCCGGCATGCTGGCCTTTCTTGCCATCAGAACCAACGACAAGGTGGGCGCCATTCTCTTCAGTTCAAAGGTGGAGGCATATATTCCGCCCAAAAAGGGCGCCTCCCATGTCTGGAAGCTGATACGGGAGATCTTTACCTATGAGCCTTCAGAGATGGGCACCAATATTAAGGAAGTCTTTGACTATCTCAACCGGGTCGTGAAGCGACATGCCGTCGTCTTTCTCATATCCGACTGCATGGACAACGGATTTTCGGCTTCTCTGGGGATCGCGGCCCGGAAGCATGACCTGACCGTAATCCGCATATCCGACCCCGCCGAGGAAGAACTTCCTGATGTGGGGATGGCCTATCTGTGTGATCCGGAAACCGATCAGATGGTATTGCTGAACACCCGGAGCAAGGCATTGAAAGAAAAATGGTCGAACTATCGAAAGGAGCAACAGGCCGATCTTACCACCCTTCTGAGCCGGTCAGGGGTTGACCTGGTGGAAATAATGACCGATGGATCGGTATCCGAGCCTCTGATTCGACTGTTCGAGAGAAGGAGAAGGCGTCGGTGAAGGTGTTCCCGATACATACCAGGGTCTTTCAACGGTGGCTGCTGATCACGGGGGTGATGATTTTGATACCCTTCGCGGCATTCTCCGCCCGATCCGCAACGACTGTACCCGAATCCATACCGAAGATCTCTGCATCCGTTGAAAAGACCACCGCCAGGGTCGGCGACCTGCTGTGGCTGGATCTGATGTATGAACTTCCCGAGGGCACAAGACTGTCTGAGGACGCTGCCGTAAAGGGTCTTGAAGGATTGACGGTCATCGAACAGATACCACAGCCCGGCACCATTAAAATCCGATTTCTGGTTGACAGGCTGGGGTCATTCAAACTCGGCCCCTTCGGTCTCACCTGCATCGACAGCACGGGGAACGAACAGCAGATTGAAACGGCCCCGATTGCCATCACAATCGTATCCAATCTGGGCAAAAAACCGGAGGAAGCCACCCTCAAACCGATTCAGGATATTATGCCGGTCGAATCGAGATGGCTTCCGTATCTGCTGGCCGCCGGTGCGGTAATCGCTCTGCTCTGCGTTGTCTCCGGCCTCATGTGGTGGAGCAGGAAACGGCGTATCGACGACATCAAGGCGACGATGGAGGACCCGCCGCATGTAAGGGCCGAGAAGGAGATCGCCACATTGCTTGCCAGCGGTTTGTTTGAGAAAGGGGATGTGAAGGCATTTTATTTTTCTTTTTCGGAAATCATACGACGATATATGGAATTCATCCGGCACTTCCCGGCCGCTGAAATGACCACCGAAGAAATCCTTCGGCACATCGGCACCAATTCGGATGACCAGGAGGTTCTGCACCTGCTCAGACAGGCCGATCTCGTAAAATTCGCAGACGCGGTTCCAACGCGGGACCACAAAGAAAAGGATGTAAAGGCAGTCCGAGGCTATATTCGGCAGACCCGTCCGGAACCGGATACCGCCCTCCAAACCCGGCCCGATATGGGGGGTGGAAAATGATGTTCCGTCTGGCCTATCCCGAATTGCTCGTTCTTTTGTTCCCCGTCGCCGGCTGGTTCATCTGGGTTCTCAGGCGTAAACCGGTCGGCATCACGTATTCCATGACCGCTGTGCTCTCCCGGTTGGCCGGCAGCACCGGCCGGTGGGCAGGCAAGATCCCCATCATAGTCAGGACAGTATGCCTGGTGCTGCTCGTACTTGCCGCCGCCCGGCCCCAGTTGTACAACGTCTCGCGGGAGATCAAATCGCCCGGAGTGGATATCATGGTTTGTCTGGACGCTTCCGGCTCCATGCAGGCACTGGACTTTACCCTGGACGACAAACCCGTCTCGCGGCTGGCGGCCGTAAAGAAAGTGGTCGGCGATTTTATCGAAAAAAGAGAGATGGACAGGATCGGGCTGGTTGTCTTTGGAACGGAGGCCTTTACCCAGTCTCCATTAACACTGGACAAGGGGCTCTTGATAGATCTGGTGAAGCGGATGGAAATCGGCATGGCCGGGGATAAAACGGCGATCGGATCGGCGATCGCCATCGGTGGCAAGCGGCTGAAAGACCTGAAGGCCAAATCGAAGATCCTTATTCTCCTTACGGATGGCAGGCAGACCGCCGGATCGCTCACACCGGACGAAGCGGCTGAAGCGGCTCAGGCTCTGGGGATCAAGATCTACACCATCGGCGTCGGAGGGACGGGGCCCGCGCCGTTTCCGGTGCAGACGCCGTTCGGCACACAAATTATACGCCAGTCTGTTGATATGGACGAAGAAACACTGACAAACGTTGCCGAAATCGGACACGGAGAATATTTCAGGGCAGCCGATACCAAACGATTGCAGGAAATATACGACATCATCGACAGCCAGGAGAAAACCGAGGCCACGGTAAAGGAGTTTTTCCACTTCAGGGAGATGTATCCCTGGTTCCTTCTGCCGGCACTCCTCCTGCTGATGGCGGAGATCATACTCCGTACGACCGTATTGAGGACAATTCCATGACACTCGCGCACGCATGGGTTCTACATCTTCTCTGGATACTGCCGATCACGGGCTGTCTGCTGATCGTGCAGGGCCGCCGGCGACAAAAGGCCATGGAACGATTTGCCGAAAAAGAACTGCTCGAGCGTTTGACCCCGAGCAACCACAACGGCAAACGTCTTCTCAAGGCAATCCTGCTCCTGTGCGCCCTGGGGTTCCTGATCCTGGCACTGGCGGGACCCCGCTGGGGAAGCCACTATCAGGAGGTAAGCCGCAAGGGTGTGGATATCATGCTTGTGGTGGATGTGTCGAAGAGCATGGAGGTGGAGGACGTCAAACCAAATCGCCTGGAACGGGCAAGAAGGGAGATCGTTGATTTCCTCAAGATTGTTGAAGGGGATCGTGTCGGGCTGACGGCCTTCTCTGGCGTCTCGTTTGTTCAATGCCCGCTGACACTGGATTACGCGGCCCTTGAAATGTTCCTGACCGCCCTGCAGCCGGGGATCATACCGGTGCCGGGGACCGATATGGGCGCGGCTATCGAGACTGGCCTGTCGGCATTTGATTTCAAGGCGGAAACGGATAAGGTGATGCTGCTGATCACCGACGGCGAGGATAACGAAGACAGGGGCCTGGAAGCCGCCCGAAAAGCCGCCGCGCAGGGCGTCAAGATCTTTGTGTTTGGTATCGGTGATCCGTCCGGCGGACCGATCCCCTCTGGTGAAAAACAGGGTGGTTTTGCAAAAGACACCGACGGCAATCTGGTGTTATCCAGGCTTGATGAAAAGACATTACAGGAAATCTCATCCGCGACCGGCGGAGGCTATGTTCGTTCGGTGGCCGGAGATCTGGACCTCGACATGCTTTACTTTGACGGCATAAAACAAAAAACGACAGACCAAACCCTCAAGAGCGGCAAGATTAAGGTACATGATGAACGATTCTTTGTCTTTGTTCTGATCGCTTTTTTGATGCTCCTTGCCGAGGCGATCCTCGACGACAAGCGACGGCCGGTGGCGAAGAAGCGGCTCGGATTTTTGATTGTGATCGCGGTCTGCTCCCTTTGTACGGTGCCCGCACCGAAGCCCGCACTCGCTGCCGAATCGTCGCCGGATGACCTCTACCGTCAAGGCCGGTATGAAGAGGCTGAAAAGGAATATTCCCGGCTTGACATGGATAATCCCAAGGATATCCGCTACCGCTACAACCGTGGGTGCGCCACCTTTCAGAATGGGAAATACAAGGAAGCCTCGGCCGCTTTTTCCAGTGTTCTGAAAAGGACGCAGGATCCCGGGGAACGCTTCAAGGCCTCGTACAATCTGGGGAATACGGCCTTCAACCAGGGCGATTTTCAATCGGCGGCAGAATTTTTCAAACAGGCGCTCATCGACGATCCGGCCAGCGAAGACGCACGGTACAATCTCGAGCTGTCCCTGCGGTCACTGGAAAAAATGAAACAACAAGAGTCCGAATCGCAAGAGTCCAACGGAAAAGAAGATAGCGGCAAGGAAGGCGGAGACCGGAAAAAAGGAGACACCCAGAAGGGCGAGAACGGAAAACCTCCGGATAATTCCAAACCCGAAAAAAATAAGGATCAACAGCAAAAAGAGGAACCCGGCACAAATCAGGATCAGGGATCGGCCCGAAATAAGCAACCTGAAACGGACGCGGAGGAAAACCTGTCCGGAGAGCTGAAGCCACGCCAGGAATTGTCACAATTGAAGGAAAAGAAAGAGACTCCGGGTGATGACAAGGCCGCCACAGACAAAAAAAAGGCGGAGGCCCTGTTTGATAATGTGCAAGAGAATCCGTCTGAGATTATGCGCTTTATGACTTCCGGGGAAAACCAGCGAGGAACCGCTTCAGGAAAGGACTGGTAGCATGAAGAGGATCGCTGCGGCAATCGCACTCATAGTATACTTTCTGCTGTCTTCCCTGCCGGTTGCGGCACAGGTCAGCGTTACGCTCAAGCTGGAGCGTAACGAGGCGACCCCGGTGGATACTATCCGCATGGAAGTCAGTGTTTCCGGCACCCGCAGCGGCGATACGGCGCCCGTCGTCCAAGGTCTTGAATCCTTTCAGGTAACACAGGGCGGAACGTCCAGCCGTGTTGAGATCATCAACGGCAAAATGAGTTCAGGGATCGAATACACCTACTTCATTCAACCGCAGAAAGCGGGAACCTTTAAGATCGGTCCGGCCGAAATAGAGACGGACGGGCAGACGACTAAAAGCAATACGGTGACGCTCGAGGTGAAGGAGGCTTCACAACAGCCCGGATCCGACCGCGGCCCTGTCTTCATCGAGGCCTCCATCTCCCCTGATGATGTGTATATCGAGGAACAGGCGATTTACACGATCAAGTTGCTCTACCGGGTCGGTGTTGACAACCTCTCCCTGAAACTGCCGGAGATCGAACACATCGTATTCAAGCAACTTGGCCGGCCGAGCGAATATCAGACCACATACGCGGGGAAGCCGTATCGTGTCGTGGAGGTTCGACACGCGCTTCTGGCCTCAAGGGCGGGATATTATGTCATCGGTTCCAGCAAGATGAATATGACTGCCAGACAACCGGGGACGCACTCTCCGTTTTCATTTTCATCTGGTCGGCCGCTGACGCTGACAACCGACCCCATGGCATTGAAGGTACACGATCTCCCTGAAGAAGGGAAGCCTGCCGGTTTCAGTGGGCTTATCGGGGACTTTACGATGGAATCCGGATTAGAACCGCTTACTGTCAAGGCGGGTGAATCCGCAACGCTGACGA
>CAZOHQ010000149.1:0-5816 GCA_964579455.1 uncultured Syntrophaceae bacterium
GGCATCGGCTGGTCGGTTGTCGTTATCTGTGTGGCCAACGGGGCTACAAGCGGCGTTAGACTCCCCGACTGGGAATGGATACCCGATGACAGAAAGGGCCTGACCATCTGTGACGCGACCAGCGCGGTCTTTGCCATGGATGTAGACTGGTCGAAAGTGGACGTCCTGACCTACTCCTGGCAGAAGTGTCTGGGAGGAGAAGCCGCTCACGGGATCCTGGTTTTGAGTCCACGTGCGGTGGAACGATTGGAATCCTACGATCCGCCCTGGCCAATGCCGAAAATATTCCGTCTTAAAAAGGGCGGCACACTTAACAGGGCCATCTTCAAAGGGAATACGATAAACACCCCCTCCATGCTCTGTGTGGAGGATTATCTGGACGCTCTTGAATGGGCGGGGACAATCGGGCTGAAGGGTCTCATCAAAAAGAGCAGGGCGAATCTGAAGGTGGTGGAGGAATGGGTAGACAGAACCAACTGGGTTGCCTTTCTTGCCGAGTCTGAAGAGATTCGATCCAGCACATCCGTCTGCTTGAAGATTACAGACAGTGGATTCCAGTCACTATCCAAAGAAAACCAATCAGCCTTTATCAAGGACATTGCCGGCATTTTGAGCACTGAAGGCATTGCCCATGATATTGGTTCATACAAGGATGCCCCTCCGGGATTTCGGATATGGTGCGGTCCGACAGTTGAGGATTCAGACGTCAAGACAGTCATCGATGGTCTGGAATCGGCGTGCTTGCGTAAAATGCAAACTAATTAAAAAATCAAATCCACATACAGTCACTAAAAACAGGAAAAGGATGACACGAGTAATGAAGAAGGTTCTGGTAAGCGATACTCTTGCAAAAGAAGGAATAGAGATATTAGAAAACGCCCCGGGTATTGAGGTTGACGTAATAACCAACCTTAGTCCCGACGAGTTGAAGGACGTAATAAAAAATTATGATGGCCTGGCCATCAGGAGTGCAACCAAGGTTACAAAAGATGTGATAGATCAAGCCACACTCCTCAAGGTGATTGGCAGGGCAGGGATTGGTCTCGATAATGTGGCGATCGAAGCGGCAAGCAAGAAAGGGATCGTGGTCATGAACACGCCCGGGGGGAATACGATCACCACGGCGGAGCACGCCATAGCCATGATGTTTTCTCTGGCCCGAAGAATCCCCCAGGCCACTGCATCCACAAAAGCGGGAAAGTGGGAGAAAAAGAAGTTCATGGGTTCCGAAGTCTCAAACAAAACGTTGGGAATCATCGGCATCGGAAGGGTGGGCTCCATCGTGGCCAACAGGGCGCAGGGACTTAAAATGAACGTGATGGCCTACGACCCCTTTATCTCGCGTGAAGCAGCGGAGAAAATGGGTATTTGCCTTGCCTCCTTCAATGAAGTCCTGGAAAAGGCCGATTTCATTTCCGTGCATACCCCACTGACAGATGAAACGAAAGGGCTGATCAACGCATCTTCTTTCGACAAGATGAAAGATGGCGTATTCATCATCAACTGCGCGAGGGGAGGGATCATTGATGAAAATGACCTTCATGACGCCATTGTTTCAGGAAAGGTCGCAGGAGCCGCTCTCGATGTATTCGTGGAAGAACCCACGAAAAACAACAAGCTGCTCTCCCTGGACAATATCATCTGTACACCACATCTGGGTGCGTCAACGGATGAAGCCCAGAAAAATGTCGCCATAGCCATCGCGCAACAGATAGTTGATTGCCTCACGACCGGAGAAATAAAAAATGCCGTCAATTTCCCCTCTGTCAGCGCGGAAGTTCTTACCCTGATAAAACCGTACCTGGCCCTGGGAGAAAAGCTCGGCACTTTTGAGGCACAGATTGTTGCCGGGGGGATAAAGGAAGTCACTATTGAGTATAGCGGTGCCATCCTTGAACACAACGTGGCTCCGGTGACCATATCCTTCCTGAAGGGGCTCCTGACCCCGGCCCTGAAAGATAACGTCAACTATATTAATGCCCCGGTTATAGCAAAGGAACGGGGGATCAAGATCATAGAATCAAAAAGCAGCGAGATGAAGGATTACAAAAACATGATTTCCGTCACGGTGAAAACCGACCAGGAAGAATCCTTTGCGGCGGGAGCCATCTTCGGGCGACAGGATTTGAGAATTGTCAGGATAAACAAGTTCATGCTTGATGTAATCCCCGAAGGCTACATGCTGGTGCTCTACAACTACGACCGGCCCGGTGTTATAGGTAACATAACCACAACGCTCGGAGATGACAATGTTAATATCGCACGACTCCACCTGGGACGCGAACAGGTGGACGGGAAAGCACTCGTCGTACTGAGCACAGACACCCCCATTTCCAGAGACACTCTGAAAAAGCTCAAAGAATTGCCCAATATAATATCCGTTACAAGGATAGAGATGTAGGTGGGCAGTATCAAGGTTGGTAACTGTAACTCAGAAGCTTAAACATGGAGACGTAAAACAATGGCAAATGTAATAGTTGTCGGGACCCAGTGGGGCGATGAAGGAAAAGGAAAGATCGTTGATCTCTTCGCCCGCGAAGCGGATGTCATAGCCCGTTTTCAGGGAGGCAATAATGCGGGACACACCCTGGTTGTTCAGGGGAAGCAAACCATACTTCACCTGATCCCATCGGGCATCCTTCACAATCACAAGATCTGTATCCTCGGCAATGGTATGGTCATTGATCCCGAGGTATTAATCCAGGAGATTGATGAACTGCAGGAGAGAAATCTCTTCCCCCCGGACACAAAACTGTACATCAGTGAAAACGCGCACATGATCATGCCATACCACAGGAGTTTGGACAGCGCCCGCGAGAAGCGCAAGGGAGCGGCAAAGATCGGAACAACGGGAAGGGGTATCGGCCCCGCTTATGAAGACAAGATTACCCGCACAGGCATCAGGTTTTGCGACCTTCTTAACAGAGAAACCTTCAGTGAGATGTTGCGCAGAAACATCGAAGAAAAAAATTTCCTCCTGACAGAATTCTACAACGAAACGCCTGTGGAATATGAGGCCATCTTCGATGAATATGGCAGGTATGCCGACCGTCTCAGGCAATATGCGGCAAATACATCCCTCATAATTGACAGGAAAATCAAGAAGGGTGGGGACATCCTGTTTGAGGGTGCGCAAGGGTGCCATCTTGATATCGACCACGGCACGTATCCATTCGTGACCTCCTCCAATACATCCGCGGGCAACGCATGCTGTGGATCAGGCATTGGCCCCACAAAGATAGACGCCGTCGTGGGCATCTGCAAGGCATATACCACCAGGGTTGGATCGGGGCCTTTTGTAACGGAACTGACCGGGGAAATGGGTGAGCTGATTCAGAAAGCCGGAGCCGAATTCGGCGCCACGACAGGAAGAAAGCGCCGATGCGGGTGGCTTGACATGGTCCTCGTCAGGCAATCGGTCAGGGTCTCAGGGATAACGGGTATCGCTCTTACCAAATTGGACGTCCTCAGGGGAATCGACAAAGTGAAGATATGTGTCGCCTACAAAACGAAGGATGATGAGTTCGCGGAATATGTTCCACCCGACACAAAACTGTTCGAACAGTGCCGCCCGGTTTATGAAGAAATGGACGGGTGGTCGGAAGACATAAGCAAGGCACAAAGCATAGACGAACTCCCGGTTAACGCTCGGAAATATATCGAACGACTGGAAGAGTTAGCCGGAGTAAAGATGTCTCTTGTTTCCGTGGGACCGGGAAGAGAGGAAACCATTATGCTGGATAATCCATTTAATTGAACCGGCAACTCAGGGAGGTGTTTTTCATTAAAGATATTTCATTAGATTCAAAAAAACTCGTTCTCCAGTGCGTAAACGCGGCTCTGGAAAGAAAAGCGGAAGATCTCACCATACTCAAAGTGAAGGATCTTTCATCCTTTGCCGACTATTTTGTGATATGCGGCGGAAGTTCAGACCGGCAGATACAGGGACTTGCCGATCATATCGGTCAGGAACTGAAGAAAGAGGGGATATTCCCCCTCGGAATCGAGGGAGAACGTTCCGGGAGCTGGATTCTGATGGACTATGGTGATGTGATACTGCATATCTTCTATAAACCCGTGAGGGATTTTTATGATATTGAGGGGCTGTGGTCGGACGCGCCTAGAATGACCATCGAAGAATCTGTGCTGAAACTGACCGTTCTCAATGATGATATGTGAAGCAAAAGACATCGTCTCCGGTATTGCCGACATGCTTTTTCCCCCAACGTGCCCGGCATGCGGAACCGTACTGATCCACGACACAGAGCATCCATTCTGCCGTGAGTGTCTCTCCACAATACATTTTACAGCCACCCCCTTATGCACCTCCTGCGGTCTGCCATTTACAGCACCTGAGGGGTCAAATCATCTCTGCGAAGACTGCATCTTGTCCCCCCCCCTTTTTTCGATAGCCAGGTCGTTGGGGAAATATGAGGCAGCTCTCCTGGACACCATCCATCTGTTCAAGTATCATGGGAAGATATCTGTGGGAGAGGACCTGGGAAGAATGATGGCAACGGCCTCTTACGATTCCCTCGTGATCCAAGATTATTCACTGATTATTCCCGTCCCCCTCCATCCGAAAAGATTGAGGGAACGAGGATTTAACCAGTCTCTTATCCTCGCGAGACAGATATCGAACATGTTTTCCATTCCCCTTGACTTTACCACTCTCAGGAGAACGGTCCGCACAGAGGCGCAGGTCAACCTTTCACGACAGGAAAGGGCGGCAAATGTAAGGGGCGCCTTTGCAGTAACAGATCGAAGCAGGATCGAAGACAAAAAGATATTGCTGATAGATGACGTCTATACCACCGGCAGCACGGTCAAGGAGTGTTCGAGACTATTGGAAAAAAACGGCGCAGAAGAGGTAGCTGTGCTTACTATGGCACGAGCCTGACTCAAAAAGAGGTAACTATGGATAATATCTTATCCTGGGAACAGTTGAGGGAAAAGATTAAAACGCTCAGAGGCGAGGGGAAAAGAATCGTTTTCACCAACGGCTGTTTTGACATTCTCCATATCGGCCATGTAAAATACCTCAAACAGGCAAAGGCGCTGGGTGACACCCTGGTTCTTGCTCTCAACAGCGATTCATCGGTACAGTCCATAAAGGGACCATTGAGGCCCGTTGTCCCCCAGAATGAAAGGGCATACATAATGGCCTCCCTCGACATGGTGGACTATGTAACCATATTTAATGAGGACACCCCCCTCGAACTGATAGAATATATCGAGCCCGACATCCTGGTTAAAGGAGGGGACTGGAGCGAAAGTAATGTTATCGGACGCGAATCTGTTGAAAGGAGAGGGGGAAAAGTTGTTATCATTCAGCAATTTAACGAATCCTCAACAGACCATCCGGCATCAACAACGAGCGTAATAGAAAGAATACTCATCGCCTATACCGGCAGATAAACCGTTTTTCCTTTACAAATGCACATTCCCTGTATATATAGGGCCATTCAACTTCGGAAGGTGGGATAAGCGCAAATGAAACCGGATCAGATTGAATATTTCAAGGAGCTGTTCACACAGAAAATTGAAGGATTAATGGGCGAAGCGGGTAGGACCGTTTCCGAAATGACAGGCGGAACTGAAAGCTTTCCCGACGTCACAGACAGGGCATCTCAGGAATCCGACAGGAATTTTGAACTCAGAATCAGGGACCGGGAACGGAAACTGGTAAAGAAGCTGAAAGAGGCCCTCCAACGCATTGAAGAAGGTACATTTGGAATTTGCGACGTGTGCGGGAAAAGAATATCTGAGAAAAGATTGATGGCGCGTCCGGTTACCACCCTCTGTATAACCTGCAA
>CAZOHQ010000150.1:0-5810 GCA_964579455.1 uncultured Syntrophaceae bacterium
ATTGGCGGCGGACAGATTAAGCATCCATTTTCCTTCTTCTTCACACCGGGAAAAGAAAGATCCTCTTCGCTCTTCATCAAAGTGACGAAAAACGACATCATCAACCTCATAGCAGCAGGGACCTATAGAGGGGCCTATAACAGCCAGGATATCTGCAGGCGTGGAGGCAAACTCTTTCATGAAAAAGCCAACTGCCTTTGCGACAATCTCAAGGGCTGTTCCCTTCCATCCGGCATGCACTGCCCCGACCACTCGCTTTGTACGGTCTACAAGGAATACCGGCACACAGTCAGCCGTCTTTATACCGACAGGTATCCCCCGTACCGAGGTAATAATTCCGTAATATACAAGCACTCCAACGCGCCGCAAAACCCGCGATTTCTCATCAATCACCAGGAGCCTGTCTACATGAATCTGATTGATCGTACCGAGATTTTGTTCCGGGAGGTCAAACGCTGAGCAGAGTGTTCCCCTGTTTCGCATCAGATGTTCTTCCCTGTCACCCGAATGCATGCCAAAATTGAGATTGGCCAGACGCCCCTCACTTGTACCCCCCCACCTGGTGCAGAACGCGTGGGTTATAAAACCGAACTCATCAAGCGCCTGACATTCCAGATACCGCACATCATCTCTTTTGGAGAAGCGAAATGCGTTCGACGTGCCATGTCTACTGTCCGGGTTTTCAAGCATCATTTCTCATTGTCTTTCAATGCGGAACAAGCATTTCCTTTGCGATCAGGTATCACAATAGATCACCGTATGTACGAACCGAAGCACGAAGCTCCACACATACCTGAGATGAAAATTCCATAAGATTGCCCGTAACCGGATGGGTGAAGCACAATTCGCTTGAATGGAGGGCCTGTCTATGAATTTTTTTCAACACCACCTGTTGGATAGTATTTCGTATCATTTCTATTGTTCTTTTCGAATTCCCGTAAACGGCATCCCCGACAACAGGATGCCCTATGGCGTTCAGATGCACCCTGATCTGGTGCGTCCTGCCCGTTTCAATCCGGACAGAGAGGAGCGTGACAACATGATAACGTTCTTCGACGCTCCAGTGGGTCAGCGATTCTTTTCCTCTTCTGCTCTTGGTGGACATCTTTTTCCTGTCCACAGGATGTCTCCCTATGGAAAGATCAATTGTACCCTCTTCTTCCTTCATATCGCCGTGTACAAGAACTCTGTAGATTTTTTTCACGAGATGTTCTTTGAACTGTTCCGCCAGTCCGATGTGGGCCTTATCCGATTTCGCAACTACCATAAGTCCCGATGTATTCTTGTCCAGGCGATGCACGATTCCCGGCCTTTTAACACCGCCGATGCCGGATAGATCCCCGCAGTGAAACAGCAGGGCATTGACAAGAGTGCCGCTACGGTTTCCGGCAGCAGGATGGACGACCATACCGTAGGGCTTGCTCACCACAAGAATATGCGCATCTTCATAGATGATGTTGAGGGATATTTCTTCAGGAGCAAGGTCGAGATCTTCCGGCTCTTTTATATGGACACGGATCATATCACCGTTTTTCAAGCGATATCCCGGTTTTACATCAATGCCGTTTACCAGTACCTGTCCTATTTCAACAGCTCTTTTGACCTGTGAACGCGTAACAAAAACGTCTTTCCGCGACAGAAAAATGTCAATCCTCTCGCCGCTCTCGGCTGGAGTTACACTGAAGTTGAACTCACTATCATCTACGAATGTCATCTTTTTTTCACCGGGGAATCGATCTGAACGTTAGGAGATCGGAGGAATTGAAACATACGGCTGCGAAAATCACGAATGTCCCGTTATGCGTTTCATACCGTCCGTAATAAACACAAACTCCTCTTCAGTTATCGTCCTCAGATCGAAGAGTACTTTGTCTTCGCATATCCTCGCAATGATAGGAACTTCCTGTTTCCTTAATGCTCTTTCCAGTCTGCTCGGAGAGATGCTGTGGGAATTCACGGCAATGACAACCGTGGGAATCTCCTGTGTGGGAAGCGATCCGCCCCCGGCCATGGAATGTTCTTCCATGACGGAAAAGGTCATCTCTTTAAGGGATAATTCTTCCAGCAGAGAGAACAGCGCATCCGCCCTTTTTTTGACTTCGGCAACCGGTTCCGTCAGCGACCGAAGCACCCGCACATCACGCACTCCCCTATCGAGATCCAGATAATGCATCATCGTCGCCTCGAGGGCCGCCAGTGTCAGCTTGTCTATCCTCAGAGCGCGATTGAGAGGGTTTTTCTTTATGGTGTCCAGGACCGTCCTTTTACCCAGGATTATCCCGGCCTGTGGTCCACCGAGGAGCTTGTCGCCGCTGAATGTCACCACATCCACACCGGTCTTTAAGACCTCCTGGACCGTCGGCTCTCTTTCAAAACCATATATATCCAATGGTACAAAGCACCCGCTCCCCAGATCATTCATCACCGGAATATTTTTCTTTGTGCCAAGCTCAACCAGCTCATCCAAGCCTATCTCATCCGTGAAACCAAGCACCTTGAAATTGCTCGTATGAACCTTCATGATTAAACCGGTTTCATCGCACACCGCGTTTTCATAATCAGAAAAGTGCGTGCGGTTGGTGGTGCCCACTTCCCTGAGAATGGCACCGCTCTTTTCCATAACCTCGGGGATACGGAATGCCCCCCCTATCTCAATCAGTTCACCCCGCGAAACAATCGCCTCTTTTCCCTCCGAGAGGGCATTCAGGACAAGAAGGACCGCGGCGGCGTTATTGTTAACGATTATGGCATCTTCCGACCCAGATACGCAACAGAGTATCTCCTTTACATGATCGTACCGTATCCCCCGTTTCCCCTTTTCAAGGTTAAACTCAAGGTTTGAATACCCCTCGCTGACATCAATGATCCTTTTCAAGGCCTCCCCACAGAGAGGGGCCCTCCCCAGATTGGTATGCAGGATGATCCCGGTGGCATTCACCACACGACGGAGGCTGTAGTCATGAAGGGCCCGCAGCCGTTTGTGCACCTTCTGAGCCGCTTTGACGGCGGAAGAGGGGACGGACACTTTTCCACCACCTTGTTCCGAATCCAATATGTCCTTCCTCATTTCGTCTACAACCTGACGACATTTTTCCACAACAATATCCCTTGATACGCCTTCAAACGCTCCGTCCTTTTCGAGGAGAAGGAGCACTTCGTCAATCTTCGGAAGGGTTTTCAGAAGCTGTCTGATTCTGTCATTCATAGCATTACTTCCCATTCGGAAACAGGTAACAGCGATCAATCGGATTCTCACATTTCCAGATATAGATGATAGGAGAAAAAGCGAGGAATTGCAAACGGGAAATATCTATCTATCCAGACAATAATCTCGAAAGTTGTTGACTGCGGTGAAGAATTCGCGCATCATTATGACCCAATAGTATCTCCCACGGTCTGTAAGATAGAACGAACCGCGTTTGTAACGCAACCCCCCAACTAACATGAAGGCGAATATATCGCTCCAGAGATACCCGATGCCCCTGCCATGATATTTTTCCCTCAAGAAGGCTATATCCAGCTTCAGGCCGAACAATTTCATCAGAAAGTCATAGCGCGCCTGCTGTGCGGGTGTAAAATCACGCGAGGCCATCAGGGGAATTTCCCCCTTGTTTAATGTCTCAATATATCGAGGTATGTCGAAGGTGTTCGCGTAACATCTGCCATGCATGTATCCAATGGATCCGCTCCCCAGGCCGGCATATTCGTCATAATCCACGATATACTCATCCACCATGGTCCCTTTTCTGGAAAAACACCACGCCGAGGCAAACCTGTAATGCGGGACAAGTCTTCCGGAAATCAGTTGATAGAAATTCCTTTCCTTCCGGAAATCAAAGGATCCCAGGGCTCCCTCCACCTTTCTGCGTGTCGAGTCCGAGACCATCAGGGGATAATATGTCACCTGATCCACTGCGGTATTAATCAGAATATCCAGATCACTGTTCAGGTTTTTTTCGGTCTGGGTGGGAAAGTTAAAGATCATGTCGGCATTCAGGGTATCAAACTGACCCGACATATCCACAATCCTTTCGGCAATGGAGGCACCGCTCCCATATTTCTCATACCTGCCCATTGCCTTCAAGAGCCCGTCATCAAAGCTTTGCACCCCCACCGAAAGCCTGTTGACACCGATCCGCTTCAGGATATCGACATGTTCCGGGGTTAGGTGATTCGGATTGGTCTCCACTGAAATCTCTCTGATACTGAAACAATCCACTGCCAGCGACAGGGTCTTTTCCAGTTCATCCATCAGTATTGTCGGTGTGCCTCCGCCCACATATACACCCGTGAAATCGTAACCGTAATCCCTGTATAGTTGTATCTCTTTTCTGAGGGCGGCATGGTACCCGCGGCAGAGATTGTTATCGAATACAACCCGGTTAAATGAGCAGTACGGACAGAGACTCTCACAAAATGGGATATGGAGATACAGAAGCCTGCCGCGGCCCTCCTCCTCCCGCGGGAGAGACGCACCCACGCCTTCCTCAAACCGCATGGCCCGGGAAAATTCGCGTTTGGCCACCTCTGTTATTATCCTGTCTATCAATTCAGCCGATTCTCTCTTTCTGTAGATTGCTACGTTGAAGTAATTATCAGGATTATCATATTATTTCAATAGCATTGAAATAACAATCCCATGGTGTTATAAAAACGAAAAATCAAGAACAGAAAGGCTCTGTACAAGGAAAATGAAAACTTGGAAATTATGGGAAAATGAAAAGATTAATCAAGAAGAAACTCGGCTTCTGAGGAGGCACGCCGACGAGATTCCAATTCCCTTTGATGAAGTGGGGAAAAAAGACATAGAAACCCTCGTCGATGCCTTCGTTGGCAGGGATGACGCTGCGGGACTTGCCGCTCCACAGATAGGGATAAGTAAAAGGATCGTGGCATTCAGAAATGGAAATTCCAACGACAGGGCTCCGATGCAAAAGGACGACGGCACGTACGATATTCTTGTAAACCCGAGAATCACACAGATAAGGGGAGACAGAGAAAAGACGCGGGAGGCCTGCCTGTCCTGTCCCGACATAAGCGCCGATGTCGTCAGGGCTACCTCCATAAAGGTTAAGGCGTATAATGAAAAAGGTGAGAAGATCAACAAACGGTACACGGGATTTCTTGCCCGAGTTGTTCAGCACGAGCTTGATCACCTTGATGGAAAACTCATCGTCGACCGTGGGACAACGATCTACTATCCCAAAGAAAAGGCTCTATTCTTCGACAAGATTTTCCAAAGTGAATAAATCCTCTCCGCAACAAGCTTCGGGGATTTCAGCCGGGAGGCAAAGCAAATCATCTGTAAGCCTTCAATATTTTAGAGGAAAAATCCATGCCGCTGAAAAAAGACTATTTAAGCAGATACGCCGATGCCCTATTGTGGGGACTGATGAAAGCTAGGACAGGGCGATTCAAACGAGGTGACATAGTTCTGATTCGATACGAAGCGCCCGCCTTGAGTCTGGCTGAGATTCTCTATGACAGGCTGCTCGGTATGGGGATGAATCCTATCTCCCGCGTCGGACTCACCGCAAACATGGAACGCAGTTTTTTTGATAGAGCGAACAGCCGCCAACTCGTTTTTCATCCCCCCGGTGAAAAAGAGCTGTATGGCGCACTCAATGGAAGCATTTTTATCTGCGCACCCGAATCCCTTACCCATCTGAAAGACGCCGATCCCCAAAAGATAGCCAAGTCACTGATCGCTCGAAAAGCGCTGCGCGAAATCCTGGACAGAAGAGAAGATATCGGCGAATTCGGCTGGACACTCTGCACATTTCCAACACCGGAACTCGCCAAAAACGCGA
>CAZOHQ010000151.1:0-5757 GCA_964579455.1 uncultured Syntrophaceae bacterium
TGAAGAATGAAGAATCGTGATTTTCAGGCGAAAGGGTTTCAAGGACAAGGCGGTTTAATGAGCTCATTGTGGAAAGAACCGGCGTGACATCGGTCTGTTTCCGTATTTTTAACAGTTCTTTCCTGTGTGTACGGTCCGAATCTTTTTCGCGAAGCCCGAGCAGACGCAGGGGGGCAAGAATTACCTGTTTCACATAGTGCCGCGGCTTTGAAAGGATATCATACCGGTTATAGATATTTCTGATTTCTCGCTGGATATGATTTTGACTGTCTTTTTTGAAATGGGTTTCAAATTGATTAAACAGGTCCTTGCTTTTCTCTTCAAAAAGTATGGTGAGCTGCTGTAACCATTTGTGCCCGGCCTTATTTTCATTCTCCGCCAGTGCGAGAAAAGAATCAATGGAACTGTTGAGTCTCACAATCCTTTGTTTTCTTTGCTCAACGAGAAAAGCCGTGGAGGTGTCTTTTTGTAAGGTTTCGAAAAAACTCACCGAAAAGCGGGTGAATTCCCCCTGTCCGGCAAGCAGATCCAGAGTGGGGGAGGGGAGGTAGGGTGTAAACCATACCCGTTCATGGTTAATCGCGATCCCCCGTTCCTGAAAAAAATCGATTATTTCTTCCTTTGTATTTGCGGGATCGGCCTTATTGAAGAGGAAGAAGCACGGTTTGCCCTCCTTGCCTAAACGGTCAAGGGTCTGGGATGGGATTTCATCGGCGTACTTTTCCTGGCTGGTCACGAAGATAATCACGTCTGATAGACGGTACAGATCTTCGGCTGTCTGACGATTTTCAAGTTCCAGACTGTCAAGATCGGGGTTGTCCACCAATACGAGATGTTCTAACTCATCCCGGTCGTGTTCGACGACGATCAGCCGCTTACCGGTGCCGGTCCCCTCATTCTCTTTTTCATCCCTGTCCCGCATATATCTAATCCGGAAATCGGGAAAGGGGAATTCGTCCAGAGGATTATTTTTGTGAAGGTATACAACCGGAGCCCCTGTCGTCGGTCGTTCCATGCCGACTTTGCTGATGGAAGAACTGCATAAGGCGTTAAAAAGAGTCGACTTACCTGTCCCCGTCCCCCCGGTGAAGACCGCCCAGATCACAGGCCTTTTTTGCTTGTACAAGAAAACAGCTATGTCTTTACACAGAACATTCCTTACTCCGGAAAACTCCTTTTGGGGGATTGCCAGACCCGGGATCTCCAGGGTTTTCAATTGTAAGATCAAGTTGTCGGAATCCATTGATACCACATTGAAGCTCTCCGCAACAAGTTGCGAAGAATCTCCGATTGTTTAGGAAAATGTTTATTGTTTATTCGCTTGTTAACCCCGCCGCAAACAGAGGGGAATGCGCTCGCTGTTCAATTCAATCCCTCTCTCGATTCCCCGATTGGTATACTTTCTTTGATACTGTTGATCGAGGTGCCCTGGATGTCAAATATTCTCCATCAGTTACCGGTAATGTATACTGTACCAAAAGGGCCCTGAAACATCAACGGCATTATCGAAGGCCGAAGAAATAGGGATATGTACGGGAGAGTATCGGTCTGTCAAACATCTCACATGTGGAATAACCTGCAATAGGTATAATCGCAGGTGAACCGACTGATCGTTGGTGCTGATGGTATATTCTTATTTCCTGTTTCCTCCCAAGATTAATTAAGGATTGTAAACATATATGTCCTAAGAAAAGAGATGACAATGTATAGAGTTCTCGGATAATACCTTGAGCATCATGTAATCAGCATCTCGAAAAGTCAAAAATTTACTTGTATAAAATTAATCTCCCTGTTAGAAATTCCGAAGAAATCTATCGGAAAGGAATGTCATGGAAAACATATCGGATGCCACCAGGCAGTTTGTTGATCTGAGACGTCATATGTGGATGGAGAACATTGAGGTAGATCTGCGCAGGCTTATCTGGCAGATAGCCGTAACGGGGAAATATATCTCCTCCAAGATCCAGGAATCCAACCGGAAACTGGCCGGTTTTGAAAATATTTACGGAGAAGAGCAGCTCGCTCTGGACAGGAGTTCCGACGAAATTATCAAACGCCAGCTCGAGTTCTCAGGTTTCGTCAGTCATTACGCTTCCGAAGAGAGAGAGTCCATAATCCAGGTGGGCACTGGACACGACAAGTACATCGTAACTGCCGATCCCCTGGACGGTTCCTCTCTGGTGAACACCAATCTTGCCATCGGGACCATTATCGGCATCCACAGGGAATCCATTATGACGGGGGGTGATAAAAGTCTCGTCGCCGCGATGTACATAATGTACGGACCTTTGATCACTATGATCTATTCGGCAGGCAACGGAACTCATGAATTTGTCCTGAACAGAGAGGGGGAATATGTGCTTTCCGAAGAGAACATAATCCTCAGAGAAAGGGGATATATATACAGCATCGGGGGACTGAGAAGGGACTGGACACAGGAGCACCTCGACTACGTACGACACCTGGAAAATGAAGGGTACAAGCTGCGGTACAGCGGTGGATTTGTCCCGGATATCAATCAGATCCTGATTAAGAAGGGGGGTGTCTTTACATACCCGGCGCTGAAACATAACCCGAACGGCAAACTGCGTCTTATCTTCGAGCTCCAGCCCATGGCATTTCTTATGGAGCAGGCCGGTGGGATGGCCACAGACGGGAGGCGAAGCATCCTCTCAATACAACCGGAAACGCTCGAACAAAGGTGCCCCATATACATGGGAAGCAGATACGAGGTGGAAAAGGCAAAGATATTCTTAGACGGCGATACAACAACGATATAACCACTCAACACATTCTCAGAGGAGTCCGCTATGATTTACCCGACCGTTGACCAACTGAAGCAAAACATTGTCGATGTACTGACGATTGACAAGGGAGACATCGTCATATCGAACGAGGATCGCCTGCGGGATGTCCTTATCGATGACCTGGTTTATTCGGCCATATTCAGCCCCGACAGTGAAGTCCGATCATCCACTCGATGGTTGATCCGGAGGGCCGGCGCACAGATGGGCTGTATGGCTTGCTCAATCCAGTCCCTGTATGACGCCATGGGAAGCGGCAAGGTCTCGGGATTTACGGTACCCGCAATCAATCTTCGTGGAATCACGTACTACAGCGCCCAGGCAGCGTTTCGAGCGGCCCTGAAAGGCAAAGTGGGTCCATTTGTCTTTGAAATCGCCCGTTCGGAGATCGGTTACACCGACCAGCGCCCTTCGGAGTATGTCGCGGTGATAACCGCCGCCGCCATAAAGACCGGCTACCGCGGCCCTCTCTTCCTGCAGGGCGACCACTTTCAGATCAACGCAAAAAAATATCGTGAAGATCCGGATGCCGAGACTCAGGCGATCGAATTCCTTATAGGGGAAGCAATCGAGGCGGGATTTTATAACATCGACATAGATGCCTCGACCGTGGTGGATCTGGACAGACCCACCGTTCGGGAGCAGCAGGAGGGCAATTATTCGTTAACGGCGGACATGACCGCCATGATACGGGAGATAGAACCGGAAGGCGTCACCGTGTCAGTGGGGGGAGAGATAGGAGAAATAGGGGACAAGAACACCACTGTGGAGGAATTTACTGTATTTATGGATAACTATCTCGATGAACTCCGGAAGAGGGGAGACAACCTGAAGGGGATCAGCAAGATCAGTATCCAGACGGGAACCACCCACGGGGGCGTTCCTCTGCCGGATGGATCGATAGCAGAGGTCAAGATAGACTTTGACACACTGGAAAAAATCTCTACAGTGGCACGAACCGAATATGGCCTGTCTGGCGCCGTGCAGCATGGTGCGTCTACCCTTCCGGACGGGGCGTTCGACAAATTCCCGAAAACCGGGACCTCAGAGATACATCTGGCAACGGGATTTCAGAACATCATATATGACAGTAAGAATTTCCCCGTGGGTCTGCGCAGCAGGATATACGAGTACATTAACACAGAACTGCAAGGTGAAAAGAAGGAAGCCGATACCGAAGAGCAGTTTATCTACAAGGCCAGGAAGAAGGGATTCGGCCGATTCAAAAAGGATATGTGGGATCTTTCGCCCGACATACTGAAGGCGATAGGCGAGGAACTGGAAGCCCAGTTTTCATTCCTGTTCGACAAACTCAATCTGTCCGGAACAAAAGATGTCGTAGATAGATTTGTGAAGCCTGTTGATGTCCCTCTGGAAGTTCCCGTGTCATTGAGAAAATAATGGGTATCTTCGGTTGTTAGAGGTACGATCTGGCGCCGGCATATCGTTTTTTATAGTATCTATTCGAGAGTGAACTGGTGCTTACCGTTTTGCCTGTTCGTGGGGCGTGGATAAATTGATCCCGACCGATATATATCCCCACATGCGAAATCCTGCCACTGCCGCGGGTATCAAAGAACACCAGATCGCCCTTTGTCAGTTTCTCCCGACTGACCCAGCTACCCGCTTCGTACTGTTCCCCGGATGTGCGGGGGAGTTTCAGGCCATTCAGCCGGTAGATGGCCATTGCAAGGCCGCTGCAGTCAAATCCCTTCTCAGCGGAAGAACCGCCCCACCGGTAGGGGACACCGATAAAGCCCTTTGCCGTCTTCACCACCTCATCCCTGAAATATAGCTCACCGGCGTGCTGACTCTTTGTTATGGAATAATCATCAGGACGGACAATGTAGAATTCATCTATCACTCCCATCGCCCTCAGGATTTCAGCCTCTCCGCAGGCAAGCTCCCTGGATTCAAAACTACCGAAGCGAACCTTGTACAGTCCTTTTTCGTAAAGAAAATAGTATGCGTCCAGATTATCGCTGTTCAGAGAATTGACAAGCCGCGCGGCATTTTCAACCTGTGAAAAGGCACCGACCTGGATGGCATAGCCCATCCGGGTCACCTTCTTTTCTTTTATAACAGACTGATAGTCATGGGAAGGGATCTGCCGTGAACCGCAACCCGCCATAAGCAACAGGGCAAGAAGAAAAAAGATGGCAGAAATACAAGGTAATCTGCGTGGCTCCATAGTTCCCGAACTGAAAAGGTAAGAGATAGTGGTATAATATTTCTACTGTACAGCCGGCAGACCTGTCAGCTTATCTTTGCGCCGACATCGGCATCACCATCGAAGGACACCAGTGAAACCGTTTTACCGGCATCTGTCGCCAAAAGCATGCCGTGTGATTCCACCCCCATCAGTTTCACCGGTTTCAGATTCACTATGACGGCTATCTTCTTTCCGACAAGGTCTTCAGGCCGGTAGTCTTTGCCGATCCCGGCGACGATGGTTCGCTCCTCACCCACGTCGATCTTCAGCTTCAGCAACTTGTCCGATTTTTTGACCCTTTTAGCCTCAATTACCTGCGCCACGCGCAGATCGATCTTCTGAAAGTCATCGAAGGATATCTCTTCCTTTACATCGGTAAGGGCCGTCGCAGAGGCTTCGTCCGATTTTTGATATTCCACACGGGGGAAGAGGGATGTTCCGCGGGTGATGACATTGCCCACCGGAAGGCCTCCCCATACGTCTATGCTGCTGAAATTCTGTGAGTCAACATCTCCTATCCCGAGCCTGTTCAAAATATCCCCGGCGGAATCGGGCATAAAGGGGGTAATCAAAACGGCTATCACACGGAGGGACTCCAGTATATTGTAGATGACGGTGTCCAGCCTTGCTTTGGCAGAGGGCTCTTTTGCCAGGCCCCAGGGCTCCCGCTCCACTATGTAACGGTTTGTCAGGTTGATAAACTCCCAGATAGAGATGAGGGCCTTATGGAACTGCAGGGAT
>CAZOHQ010000152.1:0-5743 GCA_964579455.1 uncultured Syntrophaceae bacterium
AGAGGGAGTATAGATAAGTATACCCCCACTGTCAAGAGGTAATTTAAATATTTTTTACACTATATTCCACGGGTTCAAACTCATCTATCTTATGTTCCCGTCAACATGTACGGTCAATTTCCCCAAGCAGTTGACATAACTGCCCATTTCATTGTCATACCATCCGCATATTTTTGCATGCGTCACGGGTATACGTATATTGCGTTTCTTGACCCCGTATTCTTTCAGAATATCCTCATCCAGGCTTATAAAACCAGTCCTGGTATGGGTCTCGACCCCTTCTATCACCACGGCGGCCATCTCACCCTTCAGGTCTGATGAGACATTTTGTTTTTCGGAAAACACCAGCAGCCCTTTTTGCCCCCCCAGAGAGGCCTTTTCAAAGATCCCGTTGATATAACCCTTGTCAAGAAGAGGTGCGCCATTCTCATCAAGGGCGGACTTGAATGTAAGGTTCAATACGATCAGCGAGACCGTATCGGTCGGAATGCGCACGGAATCCGCCATAAACCCGACCGACTGTATTGCAGGCAGGATCTTCTCCAGCGCCTTGGCCGCACCCGTCGAGGTGATGATTATGTTATCCAGTATGGACCTGTTCTTCCGAAGATCGCCCTGTCCGGCCTTGGGTACTGCATCCAGTATGCTTTGTGTGTTTGTCGCCGCGTGCACCGTTGACATCGAGGCCGTCAGTATCTGCGAAGTCAGCCTGTCCTCAAGTATGGGTTTCATCATATGCGACAATCCCGTGGTGGTGCAGCTTGCCGCCGAGATCACGTGATGTTTCTGCGGATCGAATATATTATGGTTGATCCCATACACGAACATGCCGCTGTCCTCCGGCAGCTTATCCAACCCGCCCGCCATCTTGAACGGGGCACTCACTATTACCTTTTCCGCACCCGCTTCCAGATGGCCACGAAGGCTTCCGCCTGGTTTGTCCGCTGCAGACGAGGGATCGCAAAACCTGCCGGTGCAATCGACCACCACGCGCACACCCTCTTTTTTCCAGCCGATCTCCTTGGGATTCCTGTCTGTCAACAGGAATTTTACAGGCACACCGTCCACCGTAATCGTGTTCTCTTCCCTGTCGGCGATACGTATGTCACATTTTTTACCGTATCCGTGAAGAAAACGTGAAAGCGAGCCATAGGTGGAGTCAGTCTCGATTACGCCGATGATGATCGAAATTTTTCAAATCGGATTCAAGCCTCTTGCCCACATCACGGCCTGTGTTCACGACATATTCATCAAAATGGCCCTGTAAAAGGTGATACCATAGCGACAGTTTTCCTATGCGGCCCAGTCCATTGATACCGAGAACCTTACGATTCATTTTGATGCTGCTCATTAAAACCCCCCTTTTAATATGAAATCGATTTAACACCGTAATGTTCCGAATAAACATGCCCTTTGAAGGCATCCAGCGCTATTTTGTCCCCGCTTTTCATAACCACAGAATCGAAAGAACATATTCCCTCGTCTTCCCTGACATTCAACTCCCTGCAATTGACGACACATACCTTCCCCAGCCTTGACGCGGTCACGGATGCATGGGAACAGGCCCCGCCTCTTGCGGTCAGCAGGCCCTGGCATTCCAGTATGAGGTCGATATCGTCAGGTACGGTATCGGGACGCACAAGTATCAGCTCCGATTCGGGATCCGTTTTTCTTATGCGTGATATATCCTCTTTCGAGAAGACGACGATGCCGTTTATCGCGGAATTCCCTATGCCTATGCCCTTTCCCACAAGCTTCATATCACATTCCGGGGTGTCAAAAACCTTCCGTTCAAGCGTCTGCTTTATCACCTGCTGCCTGATCTGAAGTATGTAGAGGTCCGAGGGATCTGCCGATTCAAAGGTAAACTCGATCTCCTGATGGGCATAACCCCTGCATTCCGTAAGTTCATCGGCGATTTCTTTCAGCCTTGAAAATATAAGCGGGAAATCCTTTTCGAGTGAGATGTCCCCTCCGCTGAAATGCCTCTGCTTTTCAGTCACAGGCAATACATTTACGAGTCCGGAAACGATATCTTCGCCCTGGTTGCGTATGGTGAAATCGCCATAAAGCTCCACCCCGGATTTTCCTGAATAGGGGTTATGCGTGAACAGCACGCCCGTGCCGGAACTGTCATCAAGGTTCCCGAACACCATCTGCTGTATTGTCACTGCCGTTCCCCACTCGGAAGCTATTGACAACTGATCCCTGTATATCAGGGCGCGTTTTGAATCCCAGGAGTCAAGCACTTTCCTTATGGCTTGCATAAGCTGTTCATGAGGGTCCTCCGGCATGATAACATCGTGCGCATCCAGCACTTCCCCGTACAGCTCCGCAAGCAACTGCATCTGCGCCGGCGAAAGATCCGCCTTGCGGCTGACTTTATGTTTTTTCTTAAACGCCGCGATCACCCGGTCGAACTCATTGCGCTCGATACCCTCGGACATCCCCCAGCACTGTATAAGCCTCCTGTACGAATCCCATGCGGCCCAGGAATAACGTTCGCTCTTTGAAATCGACTCGGCAAGCTTCCCGTTCATACCCACGTTCAGGAACGTGCTCATAGCCCCGGGCAGCGAGATCGCGGTACCGGAACGTACCGACAGCAAGAGCGGGTTGCCCGAGGAAGCGAATTTCCGCCCGGTGCGTTTTTCAAGGGTCTTCACCATACCCTTTATCATGTTCTCTATTTCCTTAAGCATCTGCGGATGCTTCAACACTGTCTGCCGATACCTGAAGAGCTCCGTCGTAAGCACAAAACCTTCAGGAGTGGGAAAACCAAGCGCATGGATCTGCTTGATAAAGAAGGCCTTGGCACCAAGATACACCCTGTTGTCAGACACACTGTTCTCCTCGTAAAGGGGTGTGATGACCATGTCGGGGTCATATGACAGGACTTTCATGTTGAACTCCGGCGAATACCGGCTTTGCATGTTCTGCAATGACTGCACCACTCCGGAAACAAAGCCGTCAAATGACTGCAACAAAAACGCGAAAGAGATAATATCACGATAGAATCTTTCCGCTTCCTTGTGATAGCTTGCCTTATCATCGGCATCTTTCAAATATTTGGGTATGATCACTCTGAGGACGGAGTCATATACTCTGATAAAATACTCGCTTATGATCTCTTTAATATTCTGCTGTATAAAGGAAAAAATATTCAGGTATTGTTCTATGGAAAAACTGCTGGATTTCAGGCAGTACCTTATCATACCTATATTTGACTCAAGCCCTCTGTTTTGAATGCCGTCTATGCTGATACCCGTGTTATACAGATCAAGCACAACCAGTATTTTTTTCAATGTCTTTGCCGATATGTAATCAAGGTTGATCTCCGAGCAGATCTCGCTCATGAGTCTATCCACCGTCTTCTCAATACGGAAGATAAGCCCCAGCGAATCGAATTTTTTCTCCCGGTATTCTCCATACATGGAAGCTATACCGGCCGCGATGTGTCTTTTGTAGTATATGTTCTGAAGAGGCTCATATTCCTTGTCCTCGAATATCCTTACGTTCAGCCTCTCCATGATGTCATAACAGGCTCTGACCTGTTCCGCCTTGTCGCCCGAGGCGACTGCATCTTCAAGCCGTTTCCGTCCTGCCTCGTGTTCCGGACCCGCTTTTACGATCTCATCCATGCTAAGTTGATCTGAAAAGGAGTATTTGCTTTTAAGCAATGCGTATATTTTTATCATATATGCAATCTTACGCGCCGTGTTTCTGTCCGATATCACGGTTTTTATCTTTTCAATCTCCCCGTCGCCGAATCTCAATACCTCATCGATGCTGACATTCAAGCGGGAGCTCAGTGTCTTAAGCGACCGGGACATCAGGTCGAACTCCGGGCTGCCGCCCCTTAGCCAGTCCATCACATCGGCCGGTATTCTGTCTTCAAGCACGGAAAAATCACCATCATGCCATGAGCGCATTATATCTTCCACCAGCGTTATATGTGTGTTGTTGCTTTCGGTGTGTATTTGCTTTCTCATAAAGTGTATCAGCCGGTCTGACCGATGCGACAACTCGTCGACGGCGGTCGTATATTCCCTTAACTTCCCTTCGGCTCCTATTCTGTTGAAATAAACGGGGAAAAGCCGTGTAAGTTGTTTTATTTTCTTATAAAGGGGCTTTACATCAGAATTAAGGAGTTTTGTGATATCGCGTTGAAACAAGTCGGTATCCGAGATGAATATCGACCCCATTTTCAGATAGACCACCAGGGCGGGGACCAGTTTGGTGTATTTGCCCGGAGCGCATTCGATCAACTCAAGATATGCCCGTATGTTCTTTACATGGGCAGGTTCCACCCGGAACTGCCACTCCTCGGTTATTGTGATCTCCCCGGGGCCGACAAAACCGAATTCTATGAACCTTGATTCGAACAGTCTTATCACAGAGAGGTCTTCATATGCGGAGACTTCTTTTCCCAGGGTGAGCAGGCAATCGAGTATTTCACTGATATGATTTTCCTTCAACTTGGCGCACAGCCGGAATATATCCTCAATAAAGCTTTTCATCTCATCGGCGCCAAGCGAGTCCTTTAGATTTCTCAATAATCTGTTCATGTCCCACAACAGATAATCCTTCATATGCACCATGGAATCCATGCCAAGGAGAAGAAAAATATACTGGAATTTGTGTACTAATGCCTCAAACTCTTCGGAATATGCCCTGAAAAGCGAGGCAATGTCGCTGAAAAATGGTATGGCGCACAGTTCATCCCAAGTCTTAGCCTTGTAATTAAGTTCGAGCTGCCGGTCGAGATAAGCACTGAGTTGTGAAAGTT
The DNA here is from genome assembly GCA_964579455.1 of uncultured Syntrophaceae bacterium. Taxonomy (GTDB): domain Bacteria; phylum Desulfobacterota; class Syntrophia; order Syntrophales; family UBA2210; genus UBA2210. The sequence goes on from CAZOHQ010000152.1 coordinate 4,790, forward strand.
TTTCGGAAAAACCGGGCCCGGTGTACGGGCCATCCGACATTATATCTTCAAAACATCTGCTCCAGCGCATGATGGCCGCCTTTTGCACTGAGGCCGTCAAGCTGAAAATGCACCCGGCGAATGCCTTATCTGCGGCGATGTCTTTAAAAAATGTCTTCAAATATCCGGAATTGTTGACGACGATCTTCCTGTCGACCTTGAAAAGGTGTTCAATGATGTCGATCCCGTAGCTTATCAGGTCGGGACGAAGCGGTTCCGCGCCATAAGAGGCCCCCAGAAACTCGATCAACGTCTGCAGGAGAGAATCCCGGAGCCTCTCTTCGGAAAATTCGCCCATCAACTCTTCCAGGATATCAAGCATGGCGGTATAAAAGGAGTAATACTGTTCCAGGGGCTGATACAGCCATATATCCTCAAGCAATATCTGTCTGATAGCAGCGGAAAGGAATTCCCGGTCCCTGTATGGGTGGTTAAGCTCCGTAAAAAATTTTTCTGTTCGTTTGCTGATGCCCCAATAATCAGCCGAAAGTGCCAGCATGGCGCTTTGAGAATCGGTGATCTCGATATGTGCCGCTTTTGTAAGGTTCATGTTGGCCTTAAGGGCCTTGGACTCCCACTTTACAGACATGTCTACCATACCTTTCGGGTACAAATAATACATATTCCGTCTTACGAAGATGAGTATAACCGGCGTATGATTTTAATCAACCGAATTCATGTTTCCCTGAAATTATGATGATTGTACGACTATTTGATGACGCCCAAACCGGCTATTCCATCACAGGCCGGCGAGGGCGGATCACATATTTTCGGATATTTCCAGCGCACGGACAAGGCCCGCGGGCTCAAGCCTGAACGGAGAGCCTTTGCCCTCATAAAAGCCGTGCTCGCGTATCATGTGTATATGCAGGTCCGTAAAGGTGACCTCGATATCCAGGCTCATGTTCCGTACGG
>CAZOHQ010000153.1:0-5704 GCA_964579455.1 uncultured Syntrophaceae bacterium
TTGGCCTGGAGTTTAAGGAACTGGAGTTTTACGTGCGGTTGGGCAAGGAGATTGTGGAGCATGAGGCGGCGCTTCGGAAGCGTCTGGTGAAGGGGAAGTCCCGGGATGAGAACAGGCGTTTCACCCTGGAAGTGGCGAAGCGTGTCGATATCATGCACAGCTATATCATGCGTAGACTGTTTCAGCGAAACATTCAGACCATTATCCAGAAAAGCCTTAACGGGAAAAACCCGAAGAAAAAGGAGTAACAAAGAACCACCGGAAGATGGATAAAAAGAGCTGCCCGAGGGCAGCTCTTTTTATTATCAGCACTATACATCGCGATTTATCCCTGTTTTCAAGAGAGAAAATCTGAGTCACGGCAACACAATCCGCTCTTTCACCGCTCTCTGGGCTTCTCAGGTCACCGTCAGTATCTCGAGGTCCTCAATGGGGTAGGAAACACAGGAGTGCACGTATCCCCATTTTCGATCGGATTTTCGCACCATGGTGCCGGGGGGCTGAAATACCGTTCCGGAAAGAACCTTCACTCGGCACATACTGCACTCACCGGAACGGCAGAGTGACGGTATGACGATCTGATTCTTTTCCAGCGAAGTGAGCAGTGATTCTCCCGCCTTGGCCTGGATCGATTTCTTCCCTTTCACGGCAACCGTGAAGACATCTTCCCCCGTAATCTTCGAGAGCCAACCCGGATATTCATCGATGTTTGTCGGCGGGCCGAACATCTCCTGCCGTATTCTCCGCGCAGGAATACCTTGACCTTCCAGTTCAGGCAGGCAGAAATCATAGAGCCCCCGGGGCCCGCACAAAAAGTAGGTTTTATTGTTGTAATCTCCCGCAATGGTACTGACTACGTTACCTGAAATAAACCCGCACTCGCCCGCGAAGTCATCCGAAGGCTCCTCGATGACCGGCGTATACATGATCCGGGGAAAGCGTTTCGAAAGCTCAGTCAGTTCGTCGTGGAAGATAATATCCCCGGTATTTTTGTTTCCATAGAAGAGGTAGACCGTGCGGTCGAGGCCGCTCTCGACAATCTCCCGGATCATCGACATGAAGGGGGTGATGCCGCTGCCGCCGGCGATGCAGACCATCGCTTTTTCATGGACGAGGGGATTGAAGTAAAAATAACCGGCCGGTCCCGAACACTCCAGAACATCACCGACCGTTACCTCGTCCAGGAGATAGTTTGATACCAGTCCGTTTTCAACCCTGCGAACAGTGATATCGTAATAGCCGATCTGGTTCGGTGAGGACGATATACTGTAAGGACGACCCGTACGGATATTCCCGACGGTCGGGTACAGCGTAATGTACTGCCCTGCCATAAAGGGGGGCAGATAATGGTTTTCCGATACGAGGCGAAAGGTCTTCGTCGAAGCTGACTCCTCGATGATATCGGCTATCCGAAGGTTGAGTTTTGCGGGATGCAGGCGTTCGACAAACGGAGCAGTCTCGTACTTCACGGGGATTATATTTTCACGGTACTTCCGGGTAGCCTCGACTTCATTGATAATCTCTTTGTATCCGTCAAATTCCTCCCATATTCCTCTTTTCATAGTTCTTCTCCTCTTATTTCCTAAGTTGTCGTGTGATGGTTCGTGCTACCGCCTTGCCGGAATTCAGTGTGGGTTCAAAACCGCAATCTCCCGCCCAGCTTCCCGCGAAGTAGAGTCCCTGAATCGGCGATTTCCGATCGGGCTGGAAGAAAAGGGAGTCTTTTATGAGCTGCTCGTATCCGTAGATTGAGCCTCCGGGATGACCGAGGTATCGCATGAAGGTCATCGGCGTGGCGATCTCGATTTCTTCAATATGCTTTCGAAGGTCGGGGTAGATCTGCTCCATACGATGAAGCATGCCTTCCGCGCACTGAAATTTCACATCATAATACTTATGCGGTGGGATATTGAGCCAGGCATCGCCGTATTTCAGTGCTACCGTGTTCGTCTGGCACGTTCCCGGCGGAGAAAATTCGGGGTCTGCAACGTCATAGCAGCTGAAGGCCATGAAATCGTCGCTGATACCCACATTCCACATATTATTGATGATCTTATCCGTGGAGATGTCCGCATCGGCGATAAGGAAGTTCATTGATTCGGTAATGCCCAGTTCCTCCGGTTCGCAGTCATAGCCGATGAACATGGTAAATGCGGAAATGGCAACATTTCGTGATTTGACCTCAGTGATCACGTTCTCGGGAACGTGGGCACGATCCATCATGTTGATGTAGGTATAGGCCTGGGATGCATTGGATACCACGTAATTGGCGGACAGTTCGTCCTCCTCTTCCGTAATAACCGACTTGACCACCCCGTTCTCTATCACTATTTTCTTCGCGCCGCAGTTGAACCGCGCCTCACCGCCATGGGAGAGAAATTTGTTGAAGATCGCGTTCGACATGGCCTGTGATCCGCCCTTCACATGAAAGGGTTTGAATTCCGAATACTGGAAGAATAACATGGCAAGGTATGCAAAAGCGAGGCGGGACGGAGGGACTCCCAGGTATCCCCAGTATGCCGCAATAACCGCCTTGAGCAGTGGATCCTTAAAGCTCTCATTCAGAACCGATTCCACATCGCGAAGCGCATAGGAATAGAGGGTGGGATATTTTTTCCGGGACGGTGAGGGATCGCGAAAGATGAAGGCGCCCATCATGTCTTGTGCAAACTGGGCCATGAGATCGAAGAAGGTCTGTATCTCGTTTTTCTCATGGGGAAATTTCTGCTGAATTACCTCGACTACCTGGGGAATCTCTGTTTTGAGCGGCAGACGAAATCCGCCCGGCATTGCCACCTGGTAGAGATCGGGGGCTTCCACGAATTCCAGATCATCCGTAATCCCGAGACTGTCAAAGGTCAGGCGGAGTGGCCCCGGTTTTTCCGGCGTGCCGAGACCGCTCAGCTGGTGAAGCGCCACCTCGAATTCAAAGCGTCCCCGGCAGAAACTCGTTCCACAGCCGCCGGGAATATTGTGCCGCTCCAGCAAAAGGACCTTCAGCCCCTTCTGCGCCAAGGCACAGGAGGCCGTAAGCCCTCCATTACCCGCTCCGATTACAATCGCATCATAATCTGCCATACCTCTCCCTCCTCTCTATGATATCGGACACATCCGTTTCCGGCAGTGCTTTCCTGGTGATTCTACCCGGCTCCCTCTGGAATATGTGGGGTATGCTCCCTCAATCCTTACATTTGAATCCCTCTCTTTTCGGCCATGCTCATCACTTGTTCGACACTATTGGCCGGAGGCGTTCGGCGTTTTTCTTCGGGTTTCGAGACAAGCCGAAGGGCCTCCGTCGGACAGGTCGTTACGCACAATCCGCATCCGATGCAGCGGTCCAGATTGATCTGTGCTACGTCGTCATCATTCATCTTCACGGCACCCATCTGGCACCGATCAATACAGACTTCGCAACCGCTGCATGCCTCCTGGTCAATCACCGCAAAATGATTGGAAAAAACATATTCAGCAGGATTGGAAAGGGTATTGAGCGCAGCAAGGATTCCGCAGCAATCACCGCAACAATTGCACATCCCTGCCGGATTCTGGGAGGTGGCCGGTTGTGTTATCAGCCCGGCTTCCTGGGCTTTTGTTACAATCCGTATCGCCTCGTCGACGTCAATCTCGCGCCCCATGTTGTTGTCAAGATAGTATTGCCCCATGCTCCCGAACATGAAACAGACTTCAAGCGGTTTGCCGCATCCTTTCCCAATAAGCCCCTTCTGCTTTCTGCAGATACAGTCGGTCACGATAATCTTTTTCGTATTCCTCAGTATCTCGCACGCGTCATCATACGCCGCGATATTTTGAGTTACATCTATCGAGTGTTCGACCGGGATTGTGCGAAAGAAGTAATCCGCGCCCTTGACAATGGCTTCTCTGAAGTCCATCCGGCTGTATTGATCAACCAGCTCCGCCATATCCCGATCGAGTCGTTTAACCTGGAACTCGAACAGGCCATGGACGAACGGAATGGCGGCGTATGAAACCGAATCGTCTCTCTGAAGACGAAAAAGCAGACCCCGCTTGGCCATATCTTCCAACTGCGCAGCCACAACTGCAACAGATCTGCCTGTACGCGGAGCGATCGAGTCGGGCGACTCCAGTATGGGCGAAAGTTCAAGAAACAGCGCCGCATCTTCTTCGGTAAAGAGTTTCCTTAAGATTTCAAGCTCGACACAGATGTCTGTCGCGGGAAACCCGAGAGAATATGTGTCCAATTTTTTCTGTAATGCCCGGAAAATATCTTCTGCCATGTAGACTCCTTATGAATGAGAACCGTGAATTTGTGAAGCTTAAAGCGCGACTTTACAGTTCACTATATGCATTTCCCGATCCTGTCAAGGGATATTTTATATGATCATAACTACAGGTGATAATTGCATGAATATATCGCAGTATGATTGGTTTCTGGAATCGTTGAAATACTCTGGATTAATCAGTAATCAGGTGAAGAAAATCCGCGATTGCAGACATATAGTCTCGGAATCCTCTCATGAATATCGTATTATGATCGGCGTCGGGAATCATGAGCATGCGCTTGTCCCGGGCCCTGCTGGTCTCGTAGAGCTCTTTGCCGTCGGTAAAGGGAATGATCTGATCGAACTGGGCATGGATAATCAGCGTTGGTTTGTCATAGACCCTGATCTTCTCAATGTTTTGACAGCCATTCTCTTCCGAAATATCCATCTTGGAAAGAGAAACGCCGATCAATCGAAGGAGCGGCAGGAGATATGCGAATCCGCTTTCAATGATGAGGCCATCGATTCGGTCTTTATACTGCGCGGCCAGTTCAAGGGCAGGTGCACTGCCCAGTGATCGCCCCATAATAATCAAAGGCCCCGAGTAACCTCTTTCATGGAGCCAGTTCCGAGTATATTCAAAGATGACATGAGAATCCCGCATCATAGCCGTTACCGTGGGGATTCCTGTGGAGCGGCCATATCCCCGGTAATCGACCGGGAGAAAATTGGCTCCTGTCTGCACATATAGAGAACCGATCTCATCATAATCGGCCACGATCTCACCGTTTCCATGGAAAAAGAGGATTGTTGGGGCCGTCTTTTGCGTGTGGTGAAAACGGGCGCCGATCGTCACCTGATCGTCCACCGGTATCCGCAGATCGTGGACATCTCCTTTTGGTACGGAAGATCCCTCTTCGCGGCGTGGGTAGAATAGGAAGGTAAGGATTTCGGGGTTGTCGAGCATCCGATAGTCGATCTGAGAGATATCCACCATGATACATCCTCCATGAGTCTTTGTATCACATGTTAACATTTCATTAAACCGGATTGGACGTTTCTTTTAATAGAGCATGCGTCCATTACATCACGCACACCACATTCCCCCGCCACATTATCAACGACAATATCTATATATTCAGTATGTTACAATTATTTTATCCCGAAATCCAGCAACTGGCACGATTATTTCATTAGTAAAACCCAAAAAGAAGAAACAAAGGGAGGCTATACATCATGAAAAGAACATTACAGACATTGATCATGGCGGCTTTTGTGGTGCTGGCGACCGCTTCATTCGGCTATGCGGAATATGTGGCAACCAACGCGGCTAACTTCCCCTACTTTCATCTCGGATGCCTGATTATCGGAGGCATGATCATCACCTCTCTGAAGCACAAATATTCCAGACTATATCTCAGTGAAGCTATCGGTTCCTTCGCACTCTATGCAGTTCTCGTTGC
>CAZOHQ010000154.1:0-5667 GCA_964579455.1 uncultured Syntrophaceae bacterium
CATAACTCACCTCCAGAGGCGCTAATGCTCTTTCCAATAGCAATTTCCAAGTATTTGACCACATTAACAATACTGTACACTGTCATAAAGATTGCTCCGAACAATAAACTTCCCACGCTATAGATTCGAGGCCACCAGAGCCCTGTCGTCCTCTCTCCTGTTCCGTAAAGCCAGACACAATACTTCGCTGAATAATAAAGAAAAATTACACAGAGAAGAGAACTCAGCACCCATGTTACCGTTTTCAAAACAGCTTGTGCATGATCCGTGTCGCATAGGCGCGCGGCAACATCACCCTGGACGTGAGTATCTGACCTCGTGCCGTAAATGGCACCAATAAAATAGACCCAGACTCCCACTAAGCGTGAAAATTCTTCAATTCCAAAAAGGGGAGACTTAAATACGTATCGAAGAAGTACCTGCCCAAATACGGTCAGAGTAATGAGGGATCCCCCCAGAATAAGAAGAAAGGTGCCACCCATATCAAAACAATGATCTATATAGGTACAACAATTTTTTATCCGTAACCACATAACTATCACCACCCTCCTACATCAGGAGGAAGTACCTCATATCCACTTCCTCCTGATGTTTGGCCAGTACACAAAAATTCTTAAGAAGCTACGGCTACTGTGATATTTTTGTCGCGTGTGCTTTCACCTTTTTCATGAGCAGTGAACCGAGAAGTTCTTCTTCGATCCTCGGCCATGCTTTCTCACGAACGGCTTTTGCACCTGCTTCCCATTCTTTTTGGTTTACCTCATAGACCTTGACACCAGCTGCTTCCAGTTTGTTCTTAAACTCAGTTTCATCCTTTTCAGCAGCAACTGCCTGATCACTCATTACCTTGTCAGCCGCCTTGAGCAGAATTTTCTGATCCTCTGCCGACAACTCATCCCACTTGTCTTTATTCATGGTAAGGAACCAGTATTCGAAGGCGTCTCTTGTGGCTACCCAATACTTCAGGGCATCACGCATGACATAGGCTTCAACTGCGGGGCAGGCCGACCGCGCATCAACTATGCCCGTCTGTAAGGCGGTAAAGGTTTCCGAATATGCAATGGGAGTAGAAATGAAACCAAGGGCAGGAATATACACTTCAAAGATACGGATAGGTGGCACCCTCATCTTTATGCCTCCGAAATCTTCCGGAACTTTTGCGACTTTGCTGACCCTTTTCGTGAAGGCCATTCCGTCCCAGGCATTTAAATATATGCCGAGAACCTTGAGACCGATCGAAGAGTACAGATCGTCAAATATGGGGGTAAGCCATCCTGTGGAACCGATGGCAGCACGTGCTTCATCCCATGTGGCAAAAAGATACGGCATAAAAATAAGATTTGTTCGAGGGTCATAAGAAGTGGAACCGGCATTCAGACAAACTTCCAATGTGCCCATACGGTTGGCCTCAATCTGCTCCATCCAGTCTCCTAGAGCACCGGCGGGAAAATACTGCATCTTGATACGACCACTTGAGTCTTTTTCAACCAATTTTGCGAATTGCTTGCATCTTTCAGTGGCAGGGTGGTCTTCCGCAATTCCCTGGGTTATCTTCCAATTGTACTTTTTGGCTTCGACGCTTACGGCGGTTAAGGCGACTGCTATGACTATCGTAATCACCATGCAAACAAATAAAATAGATACTCTGCTTTTCATGAAATGCTTTGACATTGCGTTCCTCCTTTTTAAATGTTTGTTATTATAATATCCCCAAAGTCATTGTTTTTACTAGTATTAGCCTCCTTTCTGTAGTGTATTTTTGAAGTTCCCGAAAGAACATTGGTGCCAAATAAGCTTGCACCGAACGAGATTGCCACCTATGCAAGAGCGTTGTACGCAACATAATATTCTATCGATCGTTCGGTTGTTTATTTTGAGAAAAAAATTTAAAAATGCATTACCTTCATAGCAGATGAAATAAAATCGCTGTATAATTTAGCTATTTCTTCTTTTGAAAATCGTCCTCTTGGATTGAAATAATTCGTAACTGATGTGCACATTGTAATAATTACATAGGAAAGAATCTTGTAGTCCCTGACAAAAAAGATTCCTTCATCCATCCCTCTTTTTATTACCCTCTGCAGTTTGGAGTCATAATTATCGCGCATAGCGACGATTACTTTATAGTTTTCCGATGTCAGACTTCTCAACTCACTATCTGCAATAAAGGCTTCTTTTTGTCTATCGATATGAAAACAAATATGACTTTCAATTACTCTCTTAAGGCAGGCCTCAGCATCAATCATACCTAGCATGCTATTATCAACAAACACATCAAGGTCATCCATTGTGGTTTTGAATATATCTAGAAGGATTTCTTGTTTATTTGGATAGTGATAATAAATAGTTGACTTTTGTATACCCGCATCGCGAGCAATATCGCTGATCCCAGTAGCGTAGTATCCCTTTTTATAAAAAAGGTTTATTGAAGCATTTTTTATATTTTTTTTTGTTTCTGTTTTTGCCATATTTCTTTTTCTTGCCCCTCACATACCTCAAAAAAGCATGGGTTCTGCTTTCAGCGCAACCGAATAAGGCTTCTATCATTCTGACCGATCGTTCGATAGATATATTCATTACAAAAAGAATTTCTTTTGTCAAGAAAATTTTTACTGTGTGGTACCCGCTAATTTGACACTTCTCAAAACTTCATATAAAAGGATCTCGTTACATTTGTCATAACAGATTTATTCAAACCTGAAAATATGGACGCTGACAATGAATGGAAAAATATTTGGCCGCCTTGCCTTCATACAGGGGCGGAATGGGGGAAGGTACCCCTTCTGCAATTCTCTCTGTATTGATGACAGAGAAAAGGTAGTCATAGATCCCGGTTCAGACGAGAGACTGTTGAAGAAATTTGAAATGGGAAAGGGGATCGATATCATTGTAAATTCGCATTACCATGAAGATCACACCTCCTTTAATTACCTATTTCCGGAAGCGAAGCTGTATGTGCACGAAGATGAAGCGCCCTGCTTCAAGTCCATAGAGAAACTCCTCGATTCCTATGGACTTCTGGGAACAACCCTAGAACACACGTGGCGTGAACTTCTCGTGAATCATTTTCACTACAGGGAGCGTACCCCGGATCTCGAATTCAGAGATGGAGATCTACTGAATTTTGGCGACACAACCGTTCAAATAATTCATACTCCCGGCCACACCATAGGACACTCAAGTTTCTTCTTTCCAGATGAAGGTGTGCTCTTTCTGGGGGACCTGGATATGGCAGTCTTTGGTCCCTGGTATGCTGACAGGGGTTCCGACATAGACCAGATCATAGAATCTCTCCACAAATTATTGAAGATCCCCGCAAGGATATTCATCGCTTCCCACAATACAGGCATAATAGAGGGAGACATTACAGAACGGGTAGAGAACTATCTGGAAATAATAACCCAGAGAGAAGACGCCTTGTTGACCTTTCTCGAAAAGCCAAGGACATTAGGTGAGATCGTCGATCAATGGATTGTCTATAAAAAACCGAGGGAACCGAGGAACTTTTTTGAATTCGGCGAACGAGAGATGATTAAGAAACACTTGGACCGTCTGATAAAAAATGAAATCGTAAGCGCCGAAGAAAACAGGTATTCTCTAGTATAGTCCCTGTTGCAACTGGAACTCAAATGATATATGGTTCAGAACAATCAATAATTCCTTGAAACAGGGAGGAAGCTCGACATGGTTGATCCCGACTTTTTGAGAGAATTTCAAAAAAAGGTTGAAAAAAAGATACAGGAGAATGAGATATCCGTGGTCCAGTACTGGCATGAACGACTCGGCAAAGTGGTGTCCATGAAACCTGACGGAATCGCATCCCTCCAATTAGAGATAAGAAAGGTCTACGATATGATGGAAAACAGGATCAAGACACTTAAGAAGGATTGACATGAAAAGCATAGCAAATTTTCTGTTCGAAGCGGGCATGCTGCAAAAGACGCCGAGATCGGGCTTTCAATTTCTGGGATCCGGCTGCGAATCCGTAGCGGAACACGTACTTCGAACGATCTTCATCGGCTATACCCTCTGCAAACTGGAGCCTGAAGCGGATGAATCACGAGTTCTTAAATTATGTCTGGTTCACGATCTGCCGGAGACAAGAACCGGCGACATGAACTACGTCAATAAAAAATATGTAGAGGTGGATGAAAAGAAAGCGGTTGATGAACTGGCGAAAACCCTCTTCTTTGGAGAGGAAATACGATACGCCATAAATGAATTCAACGAAAGAAAGACCAGAGAGTCTCTTTTGGCGCATGATGCCGACCAACTCGCACTGATCCTTCAACTGAAGGAATATGGGGACCTTGGCAACAAGTACAGCAAAGAATGGATAGGGTTTGCCGTAAAAAGACTCTGCACAGAGACCGCGAAAAAGCTGGCAGTGGCTATAACCGAAACTGATTCGTCCGAGTGGTGGTTCAAGGATAAAGGTGACTGGTGGGTAAATGCAAATAACAACAGATAGGGGCCATCTGATGAAAATCAAAACAATCGAGTACTCGATCCTTCTGTCAGTGATAATCTGCATGATAGCTCTCTCAGGCTGCGCCACAAGCTCTCAAAACAGAGAGCGGGCCGCCACTCATGTCAACATGGGCACTGCCTATCTTAAATCGGGGCAATACTCCCCGGCTCTAAGGGAGTTCCTTGCTGCGGAGCAGTTTTCCCCGGATGATGCGGAAATACGCTACTATACCGGCCTTTCGTATTACGGAAGCGGGATGAAAGAAAAAGCAAAGAGGGAATTCCAAAGGGCTCTGTCCATAAAACCCGATTATTCGGAAGCGAGCAACTATATGGGAACCATATACCTGGAAGAGGGGCTTTATGACAAGGCAATCGAGAAATTTGACCTGTCCCTTTCGAATGTATTCTATGAAACCCCGGCTATAGCGCTAAACAACATCGGGTGGGCATACCACCAGAAGAAAGATTACAGGACCGCTCTCATAAAATATGAAGCGGCACTCAAGAGAGAACCCGGAACGATAATACTTCCACTCATCCAGAAAAACATGGGAATTGCGTACCTTGCTGAGCGTAACATCAACAAGGCAATATACCACCTGAAAAAGGCCATTGATATGGCGCCCGGTATGATTGAATCACGATACTGGCTGGGAATAAGCTACCTCGAAGGGGGAAACAGAGAAAAGGCAGTCGCGGAATTGAGATCCGTTGCCGAATTCAACCCGGAATCAGTGTTCGGATTAAAAGCAAAGGAAAAACTGGACTATATCTCACCCTAAATCTGTGTTATGTCAAAATTCCAATTCGTAAAAGTATGTTATGAATCGTCACAGTTGAAATTGTTGTTTCCATATCATCCCAATCAGGACAAGATATCAACATTTCTGAATAGTTGGCGGTCCTTTGTTTTCTTATCTTGACAGAGCGCACATTTTACCTTAGATTTGGCGCACTTTTCAATAGAGGAATAGACTTGTTATGGGATCCAAGAAAAAGACCAAATCCAAGCAGATAAAGGCAAAACAGAAAAAGAAGAACACCAGGATATTTTATCTCTTATTATTCACCCTGATTGGTGTGGGGTTTCTTGTTTTCTTTTTTCTCTCTCTGTTCGATTATATATATCCCCCGGCCGACGGCAAGAGAGTCGCTATGGCGAAGGAATAAAAACAAGAGGTGAAACTGTAGTTG
>CAZOHQ010000155.1:0-5650 GCA_964579455.1 uncultured Syntrophaceae bacterium
TAGTGAGCGAATAAAAAATAAACATGTTCCATACCAATCGGAGATTCTCCGCAACTTGTAGCGGAGAGCTTCAACTGCGCCCGATCATGCGCTTTCCAGACTGTTATGTACCGTCTTGACTATAAAATCCCTGATGGTCTCAAGTGATATCTTTTCGACCTCTCCGGATTTTCTAGATCTTACTTCGACCTTTCCCTCCGCGAGACTTTTGGAGCCTACGGTGATTCTGATCGGTATGCCTATAAGATCGGCATCCTTGAATTTTACTCCCGCCCTTTCATTCCTGTCATCCAGTATGACCTCTATTCCATCCGCGACAAGACTGTCGTACAGTTCTTCAGCAGTCTTTGATAATTCTTCATCATTTATATTCACCGGTGTGATTATCACCTGGAATGGCGCAATCGACATGGGCCATATAATACCATCTTCATCGTGACTCTGCTCTATGCACGCCGCGGCCGTTCTGCCGATGCCGATACCGTAGCATCCCATAATCATATGTTTTTCTTTGCCATCACTGTCAAGGAACGTGGCGTTCATGGCCTTGCTGTATTTTACGCCGAGCTTGAATACATGTCCCACTTCGATGCCTCTGACGATCTTGAGTTTTCCTGCGCAGCGCGGGCATGGATCGTCTTCTCGTATCATGCTCGGGTCGGCATAATCTTGTATCTCAAAATCTCTTCCACTGTTGCAGTTCTTTATGTGGTGATCTTCCCTGTTGGCTCCCACAACAAAGTCCTTCATGTTTATGAGGGTGTAATCCGCGATAATCCGGGATTTGATGCCAATGGGCCCGGCGAATCCCCTGGGAGATCCCGTAACTTCCAGGATGGTATCATCCATGGCGAGTTCGAGCGAGTCGCACCCGAGGTAATTTCTCAGTTTTGTTTCGTTTATATCCTCATCACCCCTTACCAGCGCGGCTACCGGCTCGCCATCACTCATGAATATCATCGTTTTTACGACATTCTCGGGAGCAACATCCAGGAATGTGCAGACCTCTTCGATGCTTCTCACATCAGGGGTGTGCACCTCCTCCATCGGGGAATAATCCACGTCATGCCTTTCCTCGGGTCGGGCTATTTCCGCTTTCTCAAGCTTTGCGGCATAATCGCAAGAGGTGCAATAGATCATTGCGTCCTCTCCGGAATCAGCCGTGACCATGAATTCATGGGAAAAGCTCCCTCCTATCGTGCCGCTGTCCGCCTCAACCGGCCTGAAGACGAGTCCAAAACGCTTGAATATCCTGATGTAGGCATCGAACATCTTCCGGTAGCTTTCTTCCGCGCTCTGCTCGGTGGCATCGAAACTGTAGGCATCTTTCATGCCGAACTCCCTGGATCTCATAATACCGAATCTCGGCCGTATCTCATCACGAAATTTCGTCTGTATCTGATAGAGATTCATGGGAAGTTGGCGGTATGTCTGTATCTCATCGCGCACCAGCGCGGTTATTACCTCTTCATGCGTCGGCCCGATACAGTAATCTCTGTTGTGTCTGTCCCTGACCCTCAGGAGCTCTTTTCCATACATCTCCCAGCGTCCCGATTCCACCCAGAGTTCGGCCGGCTGGACGGCGGGCATAAATATCTCCTGTGCGCCCGCCCTGTTCATCTCTTCCCGAACAATGTTTTCCACCTTCCGGATCACCCGGTAACCCAGGGGCAGATACGTGTATATTCCTCCCGCCAGTTTCCGTATCATTCCAGAACGCAGCATAAGCTGGTGACTCAAGATCTCAGCGTCAGAAGGAGTCTCCTTTATAGTTGGTAAAAACATCTCTGAATAACGCATCATTCCTCCTCAATTCGTATAAATATTTAAGAGGATTAACAGAACGTTCAATGGTAAGAACAACCCTGCCAATCCGCATTCAATCTTCTTTATTTAGTGTCCTGATCCCCGGCATCTGATTTTCGGGCCCTTTCATCAATCATTACATCTATCTCATCCATGAGGGCGTCCACAAACTCTTCTTCTTTTATCTTCTTTATAACCTTGCCTTTCTTGAAAAGTAGTCCGATATGACGTCCTCCCGCGATGCCGATATCCGCCTCGGCTGCCTCGCCCGGCCCGTTGACAACACAGCCCATAAGAGCAACCTTAAAGTATTCCTTTACCCCCACAAGCCTGTTTTCCACCTCTTCGACCAGTTTGAACAGGTCTATCTCACAGCGTCCGCAGGTGGGGCATGATATGATGTCCGGGCCCACCATTCTGATGCCCAGGGATCTCAGTATTCCGTAAGCAACACGGACCTCACTGACAGGATCACCCGATATTGAAACCCGTATCGTATCGCCGATACCTTCATTGAGGAGCACGCCTATGCCGATGGATGACTTGATAGCGGAATTGACAAGGCTTCCCGCTTCGGTGACCCCGAGATGCAGGGGATAATCGGTGGCCGCGGAAATCGCGCGATTCGCCTCTATCATCGCAGGAACATCGGATGCCTTCAATGATAGTTTAATGGACCGGAAATCCATATCCTCAAAGAGTTCAATGTTTCTCAGGGCACTTTCGACCAGCGCGTGCGCTGTCGGAGCGCCATGCCTGACGAGAATATCCTTTTCGAGGGAACCCGCATTGATCCCTACGCGTATCGATACTCCCCTCTCTTTTGCTTCATGTATGATCTCTCTTATCTTTTCTTTCTCTGTATTTCCCGGGTTTATTCTTATGCAGTCGGCACCGTTTCTGATGGCGCTTATCGCGAGCCGGTGGTCAAAATGTATGTCCGCAATAAGGGGAATCGTTATTTTCCGCTTGATATCCGTAAGCGCCTGCGCCGCCTCCGTGTCGGGAACCGCTACCCTGACGATCTCGCATCCCGCATCCGCAAGTCTCCTGATCTGCTCGACGGTTGCCGTTACGTCCCTTGTGTCGGTACAGGTCATTGATTGGACGGCAATGGGGGCATCGCCTCCTATTTTGACCGGCCCGACATAGACATGCCTCGTCTTTTTTCTTTTAACGGTTTCGCTCATGATATTCCAATACAGTTTCAGCCCTCAATAACAGAACTCTTATTGATTAATTTATAACACGAACACCCCTGAAGGGCAATCAGCGAATGTCGATCATACTGGAAAGATGCACCTTTTGGGGGAATTGAATTGACTTATCGGGTGTATGAAAATAGACTCAATCTCTACATGCGATATAGAAAATTAAAACAAGATAAAACAATTGAAGAAACATTGACAAACAAGGCAGCTTGAATCTAAATTCCAGAGAGAAACTGACGGTTCGAAAAAAAGTTATAACAAACCAATAGATAACCCTTGATATTTCGATAGTCAGGATACGAAATATGAGTGACTTCAATGTATTGATCATCGGTTCCGGTCCAGCCGGTCTGTTCACGGCGCTATGGCTTGAGCGTCTGGGTATTGACAGGATTGCGATTTTCGACAGAAATCAATATTCAGCAGGAGGCTTGCTGAACGATGGCAAACTGAATTTCCACTACCGGGTTGGGATTGACCTCGATGAGCTTCAGATTGAAAGGGTTGAGGCTCAGGACTTGATGCACGAGGTAAAGCAGGTCTTTATTACTTTTCCCTTATGTCAGCAGGTCACTTTTATTGAAGATAGCGAGAAAATAGATGCCTGGAGGGATGTTGCCGGGGAACACAATGTAGAGTTTATCGCCCCCGAACAGTGGCATTACGGGACTGATAATGGGAAAAAGTTTGTAGATTATTTGAGAAGTTCGCTCATCAACACCACTTTTTTCCTCGACACCGAGGTTCTCTCTATAGAAAAGGAGAACGGAAGGTTTTGCCTTGTATGCCGTAAAGATCAAAAAAGGAAAGAGTTTTTTGGGAAAACCGTTCTCGCATCCCCGGGGCGTAGTGGCGCCTACTGGTTTAGGGACATTTCTCGGAAAATAGGTGTTAATAACAATTTTGGACCCATTGATGTGGGTATCCGTGTGGAATTGAACAGAGAGTTTTATGATTCAATAACCGATGTTGTATACGATCCCAAGTTTATTTTTCACACAAATCGTCATAATGACAGGGTAAGGACATTCTGCACCAACCCGGGAGGGAGGGTACGGATTGAAAATTACAACAATTTCAAACTGGTCAACGGTGACGCTCTTTTCGAACGCAAGACGGAAAACACAAATTTCGCACTGTTAAATACGGTTTTTCTGACGCAACCCTTTTCCGACACCACTGAATTCGGCCGGATGATTGCACGGCAATTCTTCCTGCTGGGTGGCGGAAGACCTATTGTTCAGAGGATCGGAGACTTCAGGGAGGGCAAAAGAAGTTCTCAATTAACATTTGACAGTAAGACTCGCCACTTCGACCGTTGCAGGGCCACATACAAAGCGGTACCGGGAGACATTACACTCGGTCTGCCTGCGCGTATCGTAGATAATCTGTGGGAATCTCTGAAAACTCTTGACAAGATTGTCCCCGGTATTCTTCACCCTTCAACCTTGTTGTACGCCCCGGAGATTAAATTTTTCGATACCCATTTTCCGACTGACCGACATCTCGAAACAAATATTGAAGGTCTCTTTGTGGCGGGAGATGGTACAGGAAAAAGTCGTGGCATTGTCGGAGCGGCTGTCTCGGGAATAATCGCCGCACAAGGAATGGTAAAAAAATATTTCAAATAGCCCGGTTCATGCCGGTCAAAGGCAAATGGGGAATTGACAATGCTTGGCCGTTTCTCGCTGTACGGTTTCCTGAAAAATCAACGGTATTTTGAACCATTCATGATACTCCTCTTTCTCGAAAGGGGCTTCAGCTTCACACAGATAGGCCTTCTTGTTGCCTTCAGGGAGGTCTGTATCAACATTTTCGAAGTCCCCAGTGGAGTTCTGGCCGACATATACGGGCGGCGCAGATGTATGATGATCTCCTTTTTGGCCTATATCATTTCATTTGCCCTGTTCGGTTTTGTTCGAATATACCTGTACTTCTTCGCCGCCATGCTTTTCTTCGCCATCGGCGAGGCATTCCGGACAGGCACTCACAAGGCAATGATATTTACCTGGCTTCGACTTCAGGGACGTCTGGATGAAAAGACCCGCATCTATGGCTACACCCGCTCATGGTCCAAACTGGGTTCCGCGTTTTCAATCATCATTGCCACCCTGTTTGTGATATTCACAGAAAATTATTCCTCTGTTTTCTATCTCTCCATTGTTCCCTACGTGCTCGGACTTGTAAATTTCATGTATTATCCCATTGAACTCGAGGGACCTGTCCGTAAAGGAGCTGTCCTGCTCGATATCCTTGACCATTTGTGGACAACACTCCGCACTACAATGAGTGTACGGCACCTTCGCCGCCTTATTACGGAATCGATGGCATTTGAGGGGGTGTTTGAGGCGGCCAAGGATTATCTCCAACCGGTTATAAAGGGCACGGTTCTGGTCATTCCTCTGTTTGTGTATATGGAGAATACCCGTCGAAGCGCGATTATCGTGGGGATGGTGTATTTCGCCTTGCACCTACTGTCCGCATGGGGGAGCCGTAAGTCGCACAGGATCACGCAGCACGCGGGCGGAGAGGAGCAAGGAGCGTCTCTTATCTGGAAGGGCGTACTCTTTGTCTATCTTTTACTGGCGGCCGTTTTGTATCTGAAATGGTACTACGTGGCAATCGTAGGATTT
>CAZOHQ010000156.1:0-5587 GCA_964579455.1 uncultured Syntrophaceae bacterium
AGCCGCGTCCCGAATAGACCAGATGGTAGAAACACGCCCGGGGAATGTTATGATCCTCGATGAAATCAAATATGGCGGGGATCTCGGCGCTGTTCTCTCCGGTTATCGTAAAGCGGACCCCTACCTTTATTCCCGCTTCCTGGCAGTTTCTGATTCCCCGTACGGCAGCGTCAAAGGCCCCTTTCACGCCCCTGAAGCGGTCATGAATCTCTCCGATCCCATCCAGACTGACACCCATATATGAAAGGCCGATACCGGCGAATATGGCGGCCTTTTCCTTAGAAATGAGCGTTCCGTTTGTTGAAATTACTGCCCGTATCCCGCTATCCGCCGCAAACTGAACAAGCTCCGGCAGATCTTCCCTCATCAACGGTTCCCCTCCTGAGAAAAGAATCACAGGGCATCCGAAAGAGGCAAGATCGGATATCAAAGTCTTTCCCTCCTCTGTGGTCATCTCGCCGCTGTATTGTATGCTCTGGGAACTCGAATAGCAGTGAACACATTTGAGGTTGCACCGTCTGGTGACGTTCCAGACCACAACCGGACGCTTATCGGTGGAAAACTGAAGCAGATGCGAGGGAAGTTTCCCCGATTCTCCTCCGTAACGAAGTACATCGGAGGGTTCAACCCCTCCGCAGTATAGTTTTGAGATACCTATCATTTCAATCGCCCTGCCTGAAGTTCGCTTTGATCGCATCGACCAGACCAGGAATCGAATACGGACCCTGCACAATATCGACTCCGAGGCCGGTCCGTCTGCACGCATCTTCCGTCACCGGCCCTATGCACGCGATCTTTATGTGATTCGGAATGGTTGTTTCTTTTCCGATTATATCTATGAAATTAATGACTGTGGACGGACTTGTAAAGGTTATCACGTCGATTTTTCCACTGTCCATCAATTCTTTAATGACCTCTCCATCCTCGCCGGAGGATACCGTTCTGTAAGCGGTTGCCACATCCACCTGTGCACCCAGTCCCGAGAGTCCGTTGGGAATGGTATCCCCGGCAATCTCCGCTCTCGGCAGAAGTATGTTTGCAGCCGCAATATCCATATCCCTGAACGCCTCCACGACCGCATCGGAAACATACTCTTGGGGAACCATGTCAACCCGGATATTATATTCTTCAACACGGGCCCGTGTGGCCGGGCCTATGGTACAGATCTGTATCCCTTTAAGGTCCCGTATATCATTTCTCAGTTTACAGAAACGTTCAAAAAAGGATCTGACACCATTCGCGCTGGTAAATACAATCCACTGATATTTCTCAATATTAGTGATAGCCTGATCCAGGTCGCCATAATCCTCCGGTTGCACAATCCTGATGGTCGGAAATGAGACAACCCGTGCCCCTTCATCCCGCAGAAGAGCAGCGAATTCTTCCGATTGTACCTCAGGTCTCGTAATCACAATACCCTTTCCGAACAGGGGTTTTTTCTCAAACCATCCAAGACGATCCCTCAACTTGACCACATCCCCCACGACAAACACGGCGGGAGGCAAAAATTTTCTCTCCTTCGCCAGTGAAACGATATCCCCGAGGGTCCCTGTGAGGGTCTCCTGGTCCGGTGTTGTCCCCCATCGTATCAGCGCCACAGGGGTGTATGGACTCCTGCCGTTTTTCATGAGGCTGGAGACAATGGTGGAGAGGTTTTTCACACCCATAAGGAATACAAGGGTTTCGATAGCGGATATCTTTTCCCAGTCGATACGGCTTTCACCCTTATCAGGATCTTCATGCCCGGTTACAAAGGCAACGGTGGAATTAAACTCCCTGTGCGTGAGGGGTATGCCGGCATAGGCCGGGACGGATATCGCCGATGTCACACCGGGGACCACCTCAAAAGGTATTCCCGCCTTCTGAAGAACTTCGGCCTCTTCGCCGCCCCTTCCGAATATAAAGGGGTCTCCCCCCTTGAGTCTGGCCACTGTCAAGCCCTTCAGGGCCTCTTCCACAAGCATTCGGCTCAGATTCTCCTGGGATATACTGTGATGCCCCCCTATCTTTCCTACGTAGACAAGCCGTGCCTCTTTTCCGGCGTGCCGCAGTATCTCTTTTCCCACGAGATAGTCATGCACCACTACATCCGCCCTGTGCAGGCACTCTACCCCCTTCATCGTTATAAGGCCCGGATCACCCGGACCCGCGCCTATGATATATACCTTTCCTCGTTTTTCCATGTCAGGCCTCTTTTTTCCGTACGTCGGCACCCTACGCATATACATCATCCAGAATGGCCCGCCCGCCTCTGGACAGGATATTCTCCGCCAAAGCGCTCCCCATATCCTCCCAGTCACCACTCTTTCCCCTGACCTCGTCCATGATCATGACCCTGCCATCAATACTGCCCACGAGGCCCTTAATGACCAGGTTGTCTCCCTGTTTTCTGGCAATACCGGCTATCGGCACCTGACACCCTCCTCCCAGACGTTTGAGAAACGCGCGCTCGGCGGAAATTTCCACCACGGTGTCAGGATGATTGAGGGGGATGATGAGTTCTCCGGTTTCCCGGTCATCTTCTCTGTGCTCCAGACCCAGAACACCCTGTCCGGCTGAGGGCATCATAACTTCAAGGGGTATATACTGCGTGACCTCCCTGCCGCGTCCCATCCTCTTCATTCCGGCCGCCGCTATAATGATTCCATCCAGATTTTCCGTTACAATCTTCTTCATTCTCGTGTCTATATTGCCGCGTCTAGGGACGATTTCGATGTCCGGCATCAGGCTTTTGATCTGCATTCCCCTCCTCAGAGAACCGGTGCCTATCCTCGCCCCTTTGGGAAGCCCCTCCATCTTTCTGCCCTCCCTGGAAATGAGCACATCTCTCGGGTCTTCTCTTTCCGGTATGGCCCCTATCGTAAGGCCATCGGGGAGATCCACGGGGACATCCTTCATGCTGTGAACCGCAATGTCTATATCTCCCCGGAGCAGGGCCTCTTCTATCTCCTTTACGAAGACCCCCTTGCCTCCTATTTCCACCAAGGAGATATCCTGCATCCTGTCTCCGCGTGTCCGTATCGGAACAACCTCCACGGACAGGTCCGTACACAAACTCTTCAGACGATCCGAAACCCAGTTCGCCTGTACAAGCGCAAGATCGCTTCCGCGTGTCCCTATTCGTATCTTCTTGATCGTACACATCCTTTCAAACTCCACACCGGTCGGACGTTTCATCTCAACCGGTATCATCGCAGATATTGATCAACCCGGCCCCATCTTCTCCTGAAATCGCTCAGGAAAGACAGCCAAGTATGTCATACAGTGTAACCTTCCCTGGATTTCTCTCCTTTTTCCTGCGGTTCATATAGCGGTGAGCCGCCTGAAAGGGTCTCCCGGAAATCCCTTTTTCAATGCAGGCATACACCTCTTTTTCCTTATAGATATCTTTAAAGGAGGTAAAGAGGCACTCCATGAATGAAGGCCCCATATCCTCGGCCAAAGATACCAATACCTTCAGGACTTCCCGCGATGCGCATTCAACCGGCGATTCCCACGGTCTTCCCATCTCGAAATCACAGTGAAAGATCGTATCATCCGCAAGAAGTATGTTCCTGGTATTTGCGTCAATATGAAAGAGTCTGGTGTCACCACTGCCAAGCGCACTGTGGTGACGAGCACTGATATCGCGAAACAAGGCTGCCGTTTTTTCTTTTTTTTCGACTATACCGACATTGTCAGACTGAACAAACTCCCGGATTGTCATGCCATCTATATATCGTGTCGTAAGCACGGGTAAATTTGACAGCTCATGAAAAGGATTATCAATTATTACAGGCACATTATAACCACTCGACAGCCAGTGCCGGAGTAGCTCTTTCTCAAAATCCCGTCGGCGATACGGGGAGGTATATTCGACCGGTTGCCGTATTCCGAGACCACTTAGAAATCTTCTGATCTCATAAGACATACGCGGATACTTATGCCCGTAAATCTTCAAAAAAACAAAATCACCGTTGAGGGGGACCTTGTATGCGGCGTTCGTATGGACAGAACTGATTCTGTACTCTTCGAGCCTTTTTTTCAGATCGCCCCGGCTACTTCTGGAACACATATATAAGATCCTGACTGAATACCGTCGGCCATATCTTTGCCCGTATGGTATTCTTGGGCGTGGTCAAACGATGCAGGCGGAAACCGGCATTTTCTACCATCCTTCTAAAATCGGGACCGGTCTGGAAGTTCACGTGAGCTCCCGATATCGGCGGAAACGTTCCGAACAGAAATTTAAGACGGTGGTGATAATAACAAATGTTCGGTATAACGCCGATAAACCACCCTGCATCTCTCAGGTTCTCCCGTACCTGTTCGACAAATCCTGCGGGGTCCCCGAGGTGATGAATAATCCTGCTGGCAATGATCAGATCCATTTTTTCGGGATAGGGGGGAAGGCCATCATTGAGATCCCATATCCGTATGTTGTCAGTGTCGAAATCGTATAGTTCGAACGCTTTTTTCGATATTTCTATCCCGTATGCGTCATACCGATCCGCAAGCTTTTTCAGGACATGTCCGGGACCCACCCCACAGTCAAGGATGCGGGCTTTTTCTGTTCCAAGAAGGTCGATTGCCGTTTCAATAATCTTCCGATGGACATCGGTAAAGCGATAATGACCTTTATCCACCCGATCTTCCCAGTATCTGTCATAATCCGAACCTATACTCGTCATTCCTCTCTCCTCAGATTTCCTAACACCCAGTCGAATATCTTTCCCATCTGTTTTTTATACGTATAATCGGTCAGCACTCGTCTCTGGCCCGCCAGAGCTATGCGCTTTCTCTCCTCTTCACTGTTCAGATAATAGTGGATCTTTTCCACCATCTCGTCATCCGTATCAAACACATCCATTTCCCTGCCAATATCATAGATACTTTCAATGCCGGAAGTTCTTCTACAGAGATAGAAACCTCCGCACCCCATGACCGCAAAACTTCTGTTGCTTAAATATTTTCCCCTGAAGGGTGTATCCGCATCCTGGCCTAAAAATATCCTGGCATGTCTGATCACGTCCGCAAAATCCTTCATGTACACTTCGCCCCCCGCCCATGAACGGTGTACGCCCCCGTAAAAATAGCGTATATTCCTCAGCTGTCTGGCAAGTCGCGGACCCCACCACTTAATATCTATCCTTTCCTTTCTGAGTCTTGCGACTAATTCGGAACGTTTTTTATAGATCGGTTTTCCCATGGTACCGATCATGGCAACATCCGCATAGTACTCCGAAGGAGTGCTCAAGTCCGAAACATTCGTCACCCCAAAAAACTCGGGGGAAAATCCCTGATGTATCCAGGTAACATTTTTTATCCCTTTTTCCGTCAGGGAAAACATATTATCATCCGCATTCGTAACCACAAAATCAAATGCCTTGGCCAACGGGATCATCCAGTCTTCTGAGGAGATCATAGTAAACCACAGTATCGTTATGCAACCAGATTTTCTGATACTTCTGACAAAATCAGGGGAAAACTTCTCTCCCTTCAGGGTAAAAAGAAAATCCGGTCTTTCGGCCGCCACTATTCTCGAAATATCTTTTTCATAATTGCTGTTTGTCCTGTAATCGTATCCGATAACCTTATATCCGAGTTG
>CAZOHQ010000157.1:0-5584 GCA_964579455.1 uncultured Syntrophaceae bacterium
GCCCTTCTGAACGACCCCGGAAGTTATGGAAGGGTCGTAAAGAATGAAGAGGGAGAGGTCCTGAAGATCGTCGAGGCGCGTGACGCCAACACAGAGGAAAAGATGATAAAGGAAATAAACACTGGCATATACTGCGCTGAGAAGACCTTCCTTTTTGAAACCGTAAAAAAGATTGACAATAAAAATGCCCAGAGCGAGTATTATTTTACCGACATCTTCGAGATTGCCAACAGAGAGCATCGCAAGACCGGATCATTTATAATAGATGAACCCTCCGAAGCCATGGGAATCAACACTCC
The DNA here is from genome assembly GCA_964579455.1 of uncultured Syntrophaceae bacterium. Classification (GTDB taxonomy): domain Bacteria; phylum Desulfobacterota; class Syntrophia; order Syntrophales; family UBA2210; genus UBA2210. The sequence goes on from CAZOHQ010000157.1 coordinate 300, forward strand.
TGATGATCTGATAACCGCGGACAGTATCATGAGGAGCAGATCCTGCGGCAAATTTTGAGATTGACTTCAAATGGCAAAATTGTTAAGTGCGGTCGGTGCTACATGATCCAATACCTTTGAGGAGGAATCAAATGGAAGCCAAGAAACTTGTGCTGTGGTTTAATGAAATAGAACTGGATGACATCCCCCAAGTCGGGGGGAAAAATGCGTCTTTGGGTGAAATGATACAAGAGCTTACCGGAAAGGGGGTTAATATCCCCGACGGTTTCGCCGTCACCGCCGATGCCTACCGATATCTGCTTGAATCCGCCGGAATACAAAACGAGATGCAAAGTCTTCTTTCCGATCTGGATACACACAACATGCATAACCTCAGTGAGAAGGGGGAGAAGCTCCGGTCTCTCATCTATAATGCCAAAATTCCCGAGGACCTCAACCAGGCAATCCTTGACGCCTATCGGAAACTCTGTGAGGAGTATGGTGAGGATACCGACGTGGCCGTACGGAGTTCCGCGACAGCGGAAGATCTGCCAGATGCGAGTTTTGCGGGACAGCAGGAAACATATCTGAACATCAGAGGGAAAGATGCTCTGATCGATGCATGCATGAGGTGCTTCGCGTCGCTCTTTACCAACAGAGCAATATCATACCGGGAAGACAAGGACTTCGACCATATGTCGGTCGCTCTCTCCATAGGAGTCCAGAAGATGGTGCGTTCCGATCTGGCGGCCTCCGGTGTTATCTTCTCGATCGACACGGAATCGGGATTCAGGGATGCCGTCCTGCTCACCGGTTCGTACGGTCTGGGTGAACTGGTTGTCCAAGGGACGGTCAATCCCGATGAATTTTATGTATTCAAACCGACCCTTAAGACAGGATACAAACCGATCCTCCAGAAGAAACTGGGGACAAAAGAGGTCAAGATGATCTACGCATCAGGGAAAAAAGACCCTGTAGAGATTGTTCCGGTCTCTGAAGAGGAGAGGAAGCAGTTCTGTATCGAAGAGGAAGAGATACTGACGCTCGCACGGTGGACTACCATCATAGAAGACCACTACTCGGAAAAGGCCGGACACTTTAAACCTATGGACATCGAATGGGGCAAGGATGGGAAGACCGGCGAGCTCTTCATCCTGCAGGCCCGGCCCGAAACCGTTCAGTCCCAGAGGGATGTCAATGTCTTAGAAAGTTACAAACTTGCTGAAACGGGAAAAGTCCTCGTTACGGGAACGGCGGTCGGATCGAAGATCGGCGCCGGACCAGCGCATGTTATAGAAAGTGCCAGCGACATCAAAGATTTCAAGAAGGGAGAGGTCCTTATTACGGATATGACCGACCCCGACTGGGAACCCATCATGAAAATCGCCAACGCAATCATAACGAACAAAGGTGGAAGGACCTGCCACGCCGCCATTATCAGCAGAGAACTGGGTGTCCCCTGTATCGTGGGCACGGGGGACGGGACCGATAAACTGAAGGGCGTAAGCGAGGTTACGGCTTCGTGTGCCGAAGGGGAGGTAGGAAATGTCTATGAAGGCATCTTGAAGTACGATGTCAAGAAGCTAAACCTGGAAAGCCTGGAGAGGCCCAAGACCAATATCATGATGAATGTCGGTAATCCCGATATGGCTTTTGACGTGGCATCCATCCCCAATGACGGTGTGGGACTGGCGCGGCTGGAATTTATCATAAGTAATTTTATACAGATACACCCGATGGCTCTGGTACGGTTCGACACCCTGGAAGATAAAAAAACCAAAGAAGAAATCGAATCCCTCACTCTGGGGTACGAAAACAAGACCGATTTCTTCGTGGACAAGCTGGCGCAGGGAGTGGCGAAGATAGGCGCCGCCTTCTATCCCAATGACGTCATCGTCAGGATGAGCGATTTCAAGAGTAATGAATACGCGAACCTGATCGGCGGTCCGCTCTTTGAAGTCGAAGAGGAAAACCCTATGATCGGGTTCCGGGGCGCGTCGCGGTATTATGACGATCTCTACAGGGAAGGGTTTAACCTCGAATGCGAGGCGATGCTCAAGGTGCGTAACGAGATGGGACTCTCTAACGTGAAGCTGATGATCCCCTTCTGCAGAACTGTAAATGAGGCCAAAAAGGTAGTCGATGTCATGGCACAGAATGGCCTCATCCAGGGGGAAAACGGCCTTGAACTGTATATGATGGTGGAGATCCCCAGCAACGTCATCCTGATGGAGGAATTCGGCAAGATCTTCGACGGATTTTCCATCGGTTCAAACGACCTGACCCAGCTCACACTGGGTCTCGACAGGGATTCCTCTCTGATATCCCATATCTTTGACGAGAGAGATCAGGCAGTTACGGTGCTGATTCGGGACGCAATCACCAAGGCAAACAAGATGGGCAAGAAGATCGGCATCTGCGGGCAGGCCCCGAGTGATTATCCCGAGTTTGCAGAATTCCTGGTGGAATGCGGTATCAACAGCATTTCTCTCATTTCGGATACCGTTATCGAGACAACACTGAGCGTCTTAAAGACAGAGAAGCGGCTCGGAAAATAGCAGGATTTTCTAAATCCTCATCTCCTTATAAAAAAACAGGCGCCCCGTAAAAAGGCGCCTGTTTTTTTAGCGTCAGAGCAGATCTGTAAGCCGAGTTCTGTTTCTCTTCCAGGTTTCCCTGAAAGGGTGATGATCATTCATCTGGGACAACAGTTGCCTGTTGCCTCAAGCAACCTACCCGGAAACTTCGGACGGGCAGTCCTCAAACGTTTCTCTATTTGGTCTTGCTCCGGATGGGGTTTACCAAGCTTTCCCGGTCACCCGGAAAACTGGTGAGCTCTTACCTCACCTTTTCACCCTTACCCCGAAAAAGATCGGGGCGGTATATTTTCTGTGGCACTTTCCTTAGGGTCACCCCCAGTCGCCGTTAGCGACCATCCTGCCCTGCGGAGCTCGGACTTTCCTCCAGTCCACCGGTGGCGGACCCGCGATCATCCGATCTACTCTGACAAACTCTGATTATACCATATTTCTAATCAACATCCAGTCAGGGTTCTCACGACAAGAACCTTCGGCCTACAGATTGATTGTTTTCTCTTCAGGCATCGATATCCCTGTCTTCCCAGTATATTATTCTCCCGCAATGCGGGCAGACCATCAGACCATCATTTCTCTGTAATTCGTTATACATCTGTGGAGGAACATTCATGTGGCATCCAGAGCAGACTTCATTCCACACAGACACAACTGCGACCCCATTCATTCTGTCCTGTATGACATCAAATTTTTTGAGGAGATTTACCTTTATTCTGCTTCGTACCTTGTCCTTTTTTTTCAATACCTCCTCTAAAGTTGAACCAATTGAATCTTGTTCCTTTTGTATCTTCCTCAAAGTGGTTTCGCGTGCGGACTGGCGACTGGCAGACTCGCTCTCCTTCACCTTCAAATCCGTTCCTACTCTGTCAACCTCCTCCAACATGCTAATTATTTCGTCTTCGATATTACTGTTCTTGTCATTTATCGTGTCTATTTCTTTCAACGTCGCTTCATATTCTTTATTGGTTTTGACCTCAAGCAGGCGACTTTTCGCCTTTTTTGAATTCTCAATACCATTTTTCAAAACTGTTTCTTTTGCCTTATGCTCGGCCTTCAATGTCTCCAGCTTTTGCCTGTTCTCTTCCAGTTCTTTTTCAATGGTCCCCAACTCATCTTCAACTTTATTGATTTCTTTTGGTAAATCCACCTTTCTGAGCATAAGTTCATGTATCTCAGCGGTTATATTTTGAAGTTCAACCAAAAAAAGTATTTGCTCTTTCAAAAATCTTCCTCCTTCCGACCGACATGCAAAAAAAAATGCACCAAAATCTTGGTGCACTTCTCAAAAAAAATCGTATCCCTGCTTCTGCTGCTGCCTGTGTTTTCCTAAAATTTTCATATCCCTTTTAAATGGTGGGCCCACCTGGGTTCGAACCAGGGACCTACCGGTTATGAGCCGGTGGCTCTTCCAGCTGAGCTATGGGCCCAAAGATACTTTGAGCAAACCAAAAGAGCTCTCTATACTTTGTTACGGTGATTGTCAAGATTTTTTATGCGGTTTTTTATGCGGTTATACGGAGATGTCTTGAGCTTCCCGGGATCAATTCCCGGAACCCAAAAAGCCGATGGTCTTGAGATCATAAAACAGGTGCTGTCCCGCGCTTGCGGGAAAGGACTTGTCAAATCTCAAGACTAGACACTTTTTTCTCTAAAATTCACCTTGTATGGAATGAGGTAACAGGCGTCAATGCGACAAGGAACGGTGACCTGCCGGTTTAAAAGAACGCTGCTTGGAGCTCTTATTTCCATGACCTTTAGGAGAAAAAGACCTTCCGTTGCCGTTGTGCGTCTTTATGCCCTTTACACTGCGATTGCGGCCGGGACGAGAGGCCGTATCTGCCGGCATCGCAACCGTTAATCCGTCGACGCTATGGTATGTCAGTTTATCGCCCAGGGTTTTTTTCAGAGAATACGCCAGGCCAGCATCCTGACTGGTCACAAATGTAAAGGCTTCTCCGGTTTTGGAGGCGCGGCCCGTCCTGCCAATGCGATGGGTATAGGCGTCTGTTGTCTCCGGCATATCGTAATTAATGACATGCGAGATGTTTGTCACATCAATGCCGCGGGCGGCGATATCGGTGGCGACCATGATTTCATACCTGCCGTCGCGGAAGCCGGCAAGGGCCTTCTGGCGTTTCTGCTGCGTCAGGTTCCCATGCAGGGAAATAACCTTATATCCCGATTTATCCAGCCGCCCGGCGACGCTTTTCGCCCGCGATTTCGTCCGCGTAAAGACCAGGACGGATTCCCTGTCCGTATGGTCAAGAAGATCTTTGAGCAGATCGGTTTTCGTATCCATCTGCACCGGATAAAATCGATGCGAAACGGTTTCAACGGGCGCTGTGCGGCCGATTCTAATCTCTAACGGATTTTGCAGGAGATCACTTGCCAGGCGTTTCACATCGCTTGGCATGGTGGCGGAAAAAAGCAGCGTCTGACGCTTTGTCGGAAGGCGCTTCACGATTTTTCTGATATCCGGCAGGAAGCCCATGTCGAACATATGATCGGCCTCATCCAGCACCAGAACCTCTACGTGAGATAAATCTACGGTTCCTCGGTTGAGATGATCCAGGAGACGGCCGGGACATGCGGAGATGATGTCCACATGATCGTGCAGTTTTTTGATCTGCCGGGTGATGCTCACACCCCCGTAGATCGACGCGCTGCGGAGCTGCGTCCTGCGGCCCAGTTGCCCGATGACTTCATGAGTCT
>CAZOHQ010000158.1:0-1792 GCA_964579455.1 uncultured Syntrophaceae bacterium
ATACCAGTCGGGATAAAAGGCATCTTTTTTACTCATCGGTTATTCCTTTCATCTCATCTGCCGTTTTGTTGGCCCTGATTTATTTATGAAAATATACCGAGTTTCTTCTCTTGTAAAGGCGTAAATCCATGGCACACGCTGAAAATAGATACAGTACGGCCGCAATCAAAGATAAATCAGGATATTGTCGAGTAGTATTTAAAGGTGATTTATGCTAAATAATCTCTGTCCTGAAATGGATTTTCAGAAAAATGGATAACACAATACATTCACAGATTACGGAAAGAATAATTATGGAAACAAATACAATCAAGACTTTTATACTGCGTCACTTCAAACATTTTAATGCCGCCGCGCTTGTGGATGCGGCGGAGGGTTATCAGCGCTTCATCTCTTCAGACGGGCGCATGCTGATGGCAATTGCCGGCGCCATGAGCACGGCAGAGTTAGGCATTTCTCTGGCGGAAATGATACGCAGGGGTAAGGTGCACGCGATCAGCTGCACGGGAGCCAACCTGGAAGAAGATGTCTTTAACCTGGTGGCGCATGATTATTACGTCCGCATTCCGAACTACCGGGATCTGACACCTTCCGACGAGGGGAAACTTCTGGAGCGTCAATTGAATCGAGTGACTGACACCTGTATCCCCGAGGAAGAGGCGATGAGGCACATCGAACATAAGATGCTGGAGATTTGGATGGAGGCGGACCGGAAAGGGGAGAGTTTTTTCCCTCACGAGTTTTTTTATCGACTCCTGCGCGAAGGGAAGTTCGAGCCGTATCAGATTGACCCCAAAGACAGCTGGCTGCTTGCGGCGTGTGAAAAAAACCTGCCCATATTTGTCCCCGGCTGGGAAGATTCCACCCTTGGAAATATCTATGCCTCGCATTGCCTCAGAGGCAATATCCGAAACGTCCACACCGTACGATGCGGGATCGAGTACATGATGTCTCTGTCCAAGTGGTACCAGCATATCTGCCGTGAGCATTCGGTTGGATTCTTCCAGATAGGGGGAGGTATCGCGGGTGATTTTACTATTTGTGTGGTGCCGATGCTGAGGCAGGATATGAGCATGAAAGACGTAAAGCTCTGGAGCTACTTCTGCCAGATCAGCGATTCCACTACCAGCTATGGTTCCTATTCCGGGGCCGTGCCGAACGAAAAGATCACCTGGGAAAAGATTGCCGTGGATACGCCCAGCTACATCATCGAATCGGATGCCACCATAGTGGCGCCCCTTATATTTGCCTATGTTCTCGATTCGGATGTATAAATTTTTTATATGTAGGAAAATATACGCTCTATAACAAACTGGAAGTTGCGTTTTACATTCTCGTTTCCAGTGATGATGTCCATGTGACCCGGGAGGAGCCAGTCGGTATCAAGATCCGAAAGGGTCTGGATACTCTTTTTCAGAAGTTCTCCGCTGCCTCCGGGGAAATCCGTTCTCCCGATGTTCTGGTTGAATATCACGTCTCCCGGGAAGAGGGCTTTTCTGGAAGGCCAGTACAGGGCGATCGATCCCGGCGAATGGCCGGGTACATGCAGTATCTCGAAATCTTCATCCCCGAGCTTGATGGGTCCTTCTTCAAGCACCATGTCTATGTGGACTTTCGGGGTGTCTAACCCGAACAGTCCATACATATGCCCACCAATATCATCCAGGAAATCTATGCCGTCTTTGTGCAATCCTATCTTGATATTCTTATCAGCGTCGAAGGCTTCGGATGCCTCAAAGTGATCAGGGTGTGAATGAGTATTTATTATATATCTCATATTCTTCGGATCTAT
>CAZOHQ010000158.1:1892-5542 GCA_964579455.1 uncultured Syntrophaceae bacterium
CGGTCTTCTCTTCTTTCCCCAAAAATCCAATCCTTTCCCCTTTTTTGACGGTGTGACCCGTTTGCCGTATCCGTTCCTTTAAGTGAGAATAGACAGTCGAATAGAGATCATTATGCTTTATAATAATGGTTTCTCCATAATATTTAATGGGTGCTGAATGTATCACGGTCCCGTCTGCGGAGGCAAGGACTGACATCCCTTCCTTGCCGTTTATCTTGATTCCGTTATTCCGCATCCCTTTGTATATGCCGAACTTTGAGAATACCGTGCCCTTTATGGGCCATATAAAGCCGGGCTTGGAGGATTTTTTGATGGGAGCGACAGTCTTGGGCGGTACCTCTTTGGGGGCAGGTGGCTTGTTCTTTTGTATATCTTTCGGGAGGTCTTTTTTAACAACCTTGGCAGGCTCTGTTTTTATTATTTTATCTATTTTAGGTGCCGGCGCCGGGGGTGTTTCAGGTGCAGATGGTCTTTTAGTTGCAGAGGGTTTTTCAGGTGCCGGTCGCGGAACGGGTTTGATGGAAATGGTTTTTGTGGCATCGGGGATAAAGAGTACGCTCCCTGTTTCGAGATAGTTACCCGATAGATGATTTATCTTGGCAAGTTCGCCGGGATCGCAATTGTAGGCCTGAGATATTCTCCACAGGGTTTCACCCTTCTTCACCCTGTGGTACACACCGCCTGATTTGGGTGTGGTAGCACAGGCAGTGATGAATAACAGGAGAAAGAGGTATATAAAAAGTGTTTTTTTGTCGCGTACCATAGGATTCCACTTACAGAAAATACTTGATTAATACAAAACCTCCGATTAGAAGCACTACAAAGACAAAGGCCAGGATGTTGAAATAACGGTCTATGAACTCTTTGATACTTGGGCCGAATTTATATATCAGCCATCCTACAAGAAAAAATCTTGCGAATCTGCTTACCGCTGAAGCGAGGAGAAAAATTATAAAATGTATCTTGAACGCGCCTGCCGATATCGTGAAAACCTTGTAGGGAACAGGCGTAAACCCGGCTACTCCAACGGCCCACGCGTTGTACCTGTTATATAAATCACCTACTGTCTGGTATTGCTCCGCGAAACCATAGAAGTCGACAATGCGAAATCCGACCAGATCCATAAACTGATACCCGATCACATATCCGGCGGCACCTCCCAGAACAGATCCCACAGAGCATATCAATGCGTACCTGAATGCTTTTGCGGGAATGGATATTGCCAGCGCGATCAGCAGGACATCAGGCGGCACCGGGAAAAAACTCGATTCCGCAAATGCGAGTAGAAACAGCGCCCATGATCCATAGGGTGTTTCAGCCCAGCGAAGAACCCAGTCGTATAATTTCCTCAGCATTCCCTATGTTAATCCTTCCATCCATGCTCTCCTATCAGATCGACAAAGCGACATCCACAGAGATCTTCTATTCTTATGTCATCCGGTTCTTCCGACAGGCGGGTTACTCTTAACAATGTCTGTGAGCTTCGATCGCCGACCGGGATGATCAGTTTTCCCCCGACGGCCAATTGTTTTTTGAGAGTTTCGGGAATTGTCGGGGCGCCGGCGGTGGTTATAATCGCATCGAATGGGGATTCTTCACTCCATCCATACGTTCCGTCTCCGACCCTGATCAATATGTTGTAGTAATGGAGCGAATCAAGTGTCCTTTGCGCCCTGAAAGCGAGAGATGCGATCCTCTCGATGGAAAATACCGTCTCGGCCAGTTCTGCCAGGATAGCTGTTTGATATCCGCAGCCCGTTCCTATCTCCAGGACCTTTTCGGTTCCTCTCAGCTGAAGAGCTTCGGTCATGAGTGCCACAATATACGGTTGCGAGATCGTCTGTCTGGACCCTATGGGGAGGGGATTGTCGGAATATGCCTGGTCCTGGAGTCCTTCATCTACAAAGAGATGTCTTGGAACTGTTCCCATAGTTTTCAGGACCCTTTCATCAGTAATACCCCGTGCGATGAGGTGGTTATTGATCATCTGGGTTCTTTTCTTGCTATATCTGCTCATGAGCGATGTTCAATTGTTTCCTTTTTGGAGGAATCCTGTATATTTCTTCAACCCACGTATGTCTGCGGAATCCCATGGCCTCTCGTGTGATTATGAGGTAGTGGTATCTCAATGCGGCATACTCCCTTGCCTTGTTGTATCTGGATATCTCCCTGTCGATTTCGATGGATATACTTTTGATATCTCCAGATTCTTCCATCTCAATGAACGTTTTAAGCTTTTCTTGATTATCATCAATAATCTTTGCTATGGAGTTCACCTTTCGGAGGGCATCGGAGAGCGCTTCACCCGTCCGATACAGAACGTCGGCCCTTTCACGGAATATCTCCTCTAATGTCTTTTCGAATCCATTTTTATGCATATCATATTTTTAAGGGTCTGGGATGATGCGGACACGAAAGATACGAGTAGCTATCATTTACCAGTCCGGTTTTCAACAAAAAAGCACTCTGGCGGGAATGGTTGGCTTTGTGGCGGAACCACATTGATCAGACATACAAGGTTGTTGGGAAAGAGATACTCTAAGCAGAGATGGTCATTTGTGACGTGCCATTGCTATATCTTCAGGCGGGTTCTGGCGATGATTTCCTGTTTCGCCGAATCATGCAGGTCATCGAAGTATGCGCAGTAACCGGCGACCCGTACAACCAGCCCGGGATACTTCCCCGGATTGCCTCTCGTGTCCTCCAGCATCTCATGGTCGAGTATGTTGAGCTGCATCTGCATTTCTACTGAATCGAAGAATCCTCTTACAAGGGCGTGCATGATCTCTATCCCACGATCTCCCGCCAGGATGGGGAATGGTTATCAAATCTTTATCCTTGAAAAAGCGTGCCGGCATCACAAACCCATCCAGCATACATACGTTGAGGCACAGCTTTGCTACCCACCTGATTGAAACCAGAACGAGTCTCCACCACGTCCAACTGCTCCTTGGCCAAATGGGGGGGACATCCCTACTGATTTCTCAAGGGGGGAGTGCGATTAATACATATAATGTCCCCTTATTAGGTTTACTTCAGGAGGAAGAACTTTATGGCTGGACCATAGCACAGTATCACGGAAAAGAGATAAATCGGGAGTCTAATACCCAAGACTGTTAATGCTCAAGCTCCATGACCTTCACGTTCTTGTTCCATCCGGATCTATCCGTACGGACATTTCTGCATGACTGGCTATGCTGGAATTTGAAAATAATCTTTCCTTGATATTCTCCATCCTGATTGACCCTATATCCGAGTATGGTTCCTCCATAAAAAGAAGCTTCTTGTCGCTTTTTATGAAAATAAATCTCTCCCCCAACCAATTTCTTTGCCTTATCCTCATCCAGTCTCCAACAACCGCTTTCCCATATATTATCCTTCAGTTTCACAAAATGATTCGAAGGTTCAACTAGGTGTATATTCATTTTTGCCCTCCTTTCAGAAAGGACCTATTACAGATCCAAGGTTTATAATATCTTCCCGTCTAAAAACAAAAAGCCCCGTCACAATAAAAGACAGGGCTGAAAGATTCATTTTTCACTTCCCTATACGGGAAGGACAATTATCCAATTTTCCATCATCTACCACTATGATGGTTAAAGAGTACTCTCATTCTCAGCAAAGTCAAGGTATATCATTCTTCAATATTT
>CAZOHQ010000159.1:0-2310 GCA_964579455.1 uncultured Syntrophaceae bacterium
ACGCGGGAGGGAGTCAAACTGCTCGAGTACAACGCGCGGTTCGGCGACCCGGAGGCGATGAATATCCTCCCCCTCCTGAAGACGGATTTTGTGGATATCTGCCGGGCCGTCATCGACGGAACTCTGAAGGATATGAATATGGCCTTTGAGAACAAGGCCACGGTCTGCAAGTACATTGTCCCCAAGGGGTACGGCCTTCCCGCGGATCATCCCGATGCGCTCTCCACCTCCTCGAAGATTGAGGTGTCGGATACCGGGGATGCGCGGTTATATTATTCCTCCGTCGACAAGAGAGAGGATGGTCTCTACATGACGACGTCACGGGCGATAGGCGTGGTGGGGATCGCCGACACCCTGGAGGGCGCCGAGAGAATGGCGGAGGGGGCGATAGCGGCGATAAAGGGGCCGACAGATCACCGCCCCGATATAGGGACACAGGCACTTATAGACAAGAGAATTCAGCACATGAAAGAGATACGGAGATAATACACAATGAGCAACATGATAAAAAAGGTACTGATAAGCGTAACGGACAAGACGGGGATTGTAGACTTCGCACGCGAGCTGAAGGGGTTTAACGTGGAGATACTCTCCACAGGGGGAACGGCCGCGCAGCTGAGAGAGGCCGACATAGCTGTTACCGACGTCTCGGATTATACGGGTTTTCCGGAAATGATGGACGGCAGACTAAAAACCCTTCATCCGAAGATTCATGGCGGCCTGCTTGCACTGAGGGATAATGCGGGGCATATGAAATCGGCCGAGGAGCATGGCATCAACATGATAGATATGGTCGTCATCAATCTCTACCGATTTGAAGATACGGTGGCAAAGGAGGGGTGCACGCTGGAGGATGCCGTGGAGAACATCGACATAGGGGGACCCACCATGTTGCGGGCGGCGGCTAAAAACCACCACTTTGTATCCGTTGTTACCGATCCGGAAGATTACCCCAAAATCATACAGGAAATGAAGGCTACGGGGGGTATGATATCCGAAGCGACAAACTTCGACCTGGCGACAAAGACGTTTCAGCTCACGGCACGATATGACGGAGCCATCTCCAACTATCTTGGGGCTATAGAAAAAAACGGGGGAATACAAGAGTTCCCGGACACCTTCACCATGCAGTTCGACAAGGCCCAGGACCTGAGATACGGTGAAAACCCCCATCAGAACGCAGTCTTCTACCGGGAAAAGAACGCGCCCGTCTCATCCATATCATCGGCAAAACAGTTGCACGGCAAGGAGCTGTCTTACAACAATATCATGGACAGCGACGCGGCATGGCAGATGGCATGCGGCTTCGACCTGCCGACCGCCGTCATCATGAAACATTCCAATCCCTGCGGCGCGGCAACATCGGACGGCAGTCTTAAAGACGCGTACGTCAAGGCCATGGCAACCGACCCGGTATCGGCCTTCGGCGGGATCGTCAGCTTCAATCGGCCTGTTGACAAGGAGGTGGCTGCGGAACTCGCGAAAACGTTCGTGGAGGTTATTATCGCTCCCGGATTCGACAAAGACGCCCTCGAGATATTGATCGCGAAAAAAAATGTGCGCCTGCTGGAGATCCCGGCCCCCTCCGGAGTTCAACCGGAGGATCTCGATTTCAGGAGGGTCGCGGGAGGTCTCCTCGTACAGGAACGGGACCCGGGCAGAGACGACATCATGAAGGCAAACGTGGTGACCAAAAGAACACCCACACAAGAGGAATACCAGGCGCTCGACTTTGCCTGGCGGGTGGTCAAGAATGTGAAATCCAATGCCATCGTCTTCGCGACAAAAGACCAGCTGGTCGGGGTGGGAGCGGGACAGATGAGCAGAGTTGATTCGGTGAATATAGCAAAGATGAAAGCGAATCTGCCGACAAAGGGAACCGTGCTCGCGTCCGATGCCTTCTTCCCCTTCAGGGATGGAGTTGACATGGCGGCAGAGGCAGGCGTGACAGCCATCGTACAACCGGGTGGATCGATACGTGATGAAGAAGCCATACAGGCCGCGGACGAACATGGTATCGCGATGATCTTTACCGGTACGAGACACTTCAGGCATTAGACTCCGGCTAAAGGAGAAAAGAATGAAAGAAGAAAAAGGAATACTGGTAAGCATAGTGATGGGAAGCGACTCGGATCTTCCCATCATGAAAGAGGCGGCATCAATCCTCGAAGAATTTCATGTCCCGCATGAACTGTTCCTAACGTCCGCCCACCGGTCCCCGGAGAGGACATCGCTGTTTGCAGACAATGCCGCCCGGCGCGGCGTCAAGGTCATCATCGTCGGGGCGGGGATGGCGGCGCATCTGGCAGG
>CAZOHQ010000159.1:2320-5464 GCA_964579455.1 uncultured Syntrophaceae bacterium
ACGTACTGGCTGAAGGTCAGTTCGTGGCCGGTTTCGGCCAGTTGTTCCTCCATCTTCGCCCACAGGCCGTCGCGGATTTGCCGGAACAGCAAGCCGAGCGTGGAGCCGCTGCAGGTCGTGGAAGTGGGGGCGGGCATGGCGGCGCATCTGGCAGGCGTCATCGCTTCGCAGACATCTCTCCCCGTCATCGGCGTCCCCCTCGATTCATCCGCGTCGCCTTTCAACGGATTCGACGCCCTCCTTTCCACGGTTCAGATGCCGGGTGGAGTGCCAGTAGCCACGATGGCTATAGGAAAAGCGGGGGCGAAAAACGCCGCTTTGATGGCAGTCCGGATACTCGCCCTGGAGGACACCAACCTTCGTGAAAAACTGGACGCGTATATTGAAAAGATGGCGGGAAAGATCGAAGAAGGACAGGGGAAATTATAAGTGTTCGCAAAGATATCGCCGGCACTCAAGATAACTCCGGACAATACCGACACATCGGCCATAGCGGAGGCCGTAACAACCCTGAAAAGAGGGGGCGTTATCGCCTACCCGACAGAGACCTTCTACGGTCTCGGCGCTGACATCGGAAATGCGCAGGCCCTAGATAAGATTTACGAGATCAAGGGGAGGGATTTCAACAAACCCATCTCTATCATTATCGGCAGCCGGGAGGACCTGGCAACGTTCGCACAAGATATCACCCCGGCAGCCGAAATTCTCATGGAGAGGTTCTGGCCCGGGGGAATCACCCTGCTTTTCAATGCATCTAGAGATGTTCCCGAAAAACTGACGGCACAAACGGGGAAAATAGGCATTCGCCTGTCCAGCAATCCGGTTGCTACGCTCCTTGCGCAGAACCTATCCGGCGCTATCACCGCTACCAGCGCTAATCATTCCGGGGAGAATGAATGTGTATCGATTGAAGAGGTGATGGACTGCATAGGCAAACAATTAGATGCCGTCATCGACGGGGGCAGGACGCCGGGTGGGGCGGGTTCCACTATTGTAGATGTCACTGTTGATCCACCGGTTATCGTCAGAGAGGGGATTATACCTTCATCGGCGCTATACGGATAAAGATACCATCACGTCTGGCATACCCTGGAAAACTTGACCAGATTCTCTCCTTCGCCAAGGGCAATCAGTTTATCCCCCGACTCTATCTCATAAGAGGCCATCGGGTTGAATACCATCTTTCCTGATTTTTTTTCAACGGCCACGACAATCAGGCCATACTCTTTCCTCAACCCCGACTGTTCCAGATTTTTCCCAATAATGGGCGAAGCTTCGCAAACATTCAGTTCCTCCATCCTGAGCGCGAGACTCCCTCTCCTTGTGGTAATTTCTATGAAATCCAGCATGGCGGGTCTCAGTATAGCCTGAGACATTCTCATCCCGCCTACCCTGTAAGGCGATATAACCCTGTCCGCTCCCGCGTTCATCAACCTGCGTTCCGAGACATTGTCTTCAAATCTGGAAAGTACGTATACTTCCTGGTTCAGTTCTTTAGCCGCCAGGACAACATAGAGGTTATCCGCATCCGTGGGGAGAGCGCACACAACACCCCTGGCCATCTTTATACCCGCAGCCAGCAGGGTTTTGTCCTCCGCCGCATTCCCGTTTATATAGGCAAAACCACTGTCTTCAATATTCTGTATTACCATCGGGTTGTTGTCCACAATAACGAACTCTACCTTTTCATGAGCCAGCTCTTCGCAGATAAGATTACCTATCTTCCCGTAACCACAAATAATATAATGATTTTCCATCTTTTTTATTCGTTTCTCCAATTTTCCCCTCCCCAAGATCTTCTTCAAACGCCCTTCCATAAAGGTTTCCATTATCATTGCGAAGGTATAGGCCATAGTGCCCACTCCAAAGACGATAATGAAAATTGCAAAACACTTTCCCACCGGGGTTACCGGGTAAAAATCGCCAAACCCCACCGTACCGAGGGTAACTATTGTCGCATAAAAGGAATTCGCCAGGGACCATCCTTCCAGAAAATGATACCCCACGGTTCCCGAAACAGTAATCAAAAATAGAAAGGAAAAAGCGATTCTGACCTGGCGCGTTGGTAACACGTAAAATTCTCCCCCACATCCACTTTGTTGGAAAATCCAATTTTGATGGAAGCTATTTGCTATTCACGATCTCTACGCCCGCAAGCTCAACGACAAATTCACTCGCCTCGGCGGCAGGCATCACGAACGCCAGCATAAAAGGAATATCTTTATCGGGTTCTATGTCTATGCCAGAGAACTCTCTGCCATAAGGATTGGATAGTTCTTTCCTGATTTCTTTCTCCGTCAGGTTTTTCAGCTCATCATCCGTCAGTATATTGCCACAGTTAGATTCCTCTTCGGAAAGAATATTCCCTGATGAATCCAGTATTTTTCCTCTGATCTTTATATTGGAAACCGCACATGTGTTATTATTGACAGCTAAACCTTCTATCACCATAATATCTCCGGCAATCAGGTTCTTCGCAAATCGTTCTTTCACGTTTATCAGATTCACTTCCAATCCCGACAGCTCCACATCGGGAACGTCACTGCTCTGTATCCCGAGAATCTTTTCTACCTTGGGGAAAACCACATCCCTTGCATGGGGGGAAAGCCACAGATACAGTCCGCCACATAGCACGATAATCAGCAGGCAAAAGACTATTTTCCTGCCTAAAGTCCAGAAGCCCCTGATTTCCTCTCTTTCTGAAAATCCCGTATTGCCTATGAATTCATCAGCATCGCTGTAGGGCTCGTTCTGTTCGGGCTCCTGGTCATCATCCTCCGTTTCAGCTTCGCCAAACACTCTGTCTATTATATCTTCCGCGCCCTGTTCGTTGGTGCTTTTGCGGATATCTCCTTCAGCTTCCATCGATTCTATCAACGAAGCGATCTCAACCAGAGGATTCTCCTGGAAGAAAACCGCCTCGCATCGACTGCACCTGAACCATACCCCCTCGCCATCTATCTGCGATTTATCAAATCTGTATTGTGTTCCGCATTCTTTACACTGGATAATCACGGCTCTACTCCTTGGCGGTTTTTGCGCAATGATCACTCTTCAATGACATAAATATCCGGCAGACACCGGAATCGTTCATCAAAATCAAGCCCGTATCCTACAACAAATCCCTCGTCCAAATCAAACCCC
>CAZOHQ010000160.1:0-5424 GCA_964579455.1 uncultured Syntrophaceae bacterium
TCTTTATCTGCTGTTCCGCCACGGTGGCAAATCCGAAGGAGCACGCCGAACGGCTCCTGGAGCGCCCCGTGGAGCTAATCGATAAAAGCGGGGCCCCGACAGCATCCAAGACCTTTATCCTTTATAACCCTCCTATCGTAAACCGCGAGCTGGGCATCAGGCAGTCCGCAATCACACCCTCGCGGAAGATCGCCGCCGAACTTATCGCCAACGACATTCAGACCATAATCTTTACGACGAGCCGTCTGAATGTGGAGGTGCTGACAAAATATCTGAAGGACCAGTTTTCGAGAAAAAAGCCCATCGACGATCAGTTTGTCACGGGCTACCGGGGAGGCTATCTCCCGAACCTGCGGCGGAAGGTGGAACAGGGCCTTCGTAACCGCGAGGTTATGGGCGTGGTCAGCACCAATGCCCTTGAGCTGGGGGTCGATATCGGGGACCTGGAGGCCTGTATCATGGCGGGATATCCCGGTTCCATCGCCAGTACGTGGCAGCAGGCCGGCCGTGCCGGAAGGAGAAAGGGTCACAGCCTTGCCATGCTGATCTCCCGCAGTTCCCCGATGGATCAGTTTATCGTCGAGAATCCAGATTATTTCTTTTCGTCGTCGCCCGAACACTGCCGGATCAATCCCGACAACCTCCTCATTCTTCACCAGCATCTGAAGAGCGCCGCCTTTGAGCTCCCCTTTGAAAAGGGCGAGAAGTTCGGTGACGAAAACATCGAAGAACTCCTCGACTACCTGGAGGAAAAAGGGGTTCTGCACAGGGTCGATGACCGCTGGCACTGGGCGGCCGAGAGTTATCCCGCCGACGAGGTGAGCCTCCGGAGCATCAATCCCGAGAACGTGGTGATCGTCGATACGACCGAAGCGGGAAATCATCGGGTTATCGCCGAGGTGGACTGGGACAGCGCCTTTACCGGCGTCCACGATGAGGCCATCTACATGATGGAATCACAGCAGTATCACGTCGACCATCTGGATCTGGAGAGGAAGAAGGCCTATGTGAGAAAGGTGGATGTCGACTACTACACCGATGCCATGACCTATACGAACGTCCGGGTCATCGACAGTTTCGAGACCGGGCATCACGGGAAGATCATCGCGGAGCACGGCGAGGTGCAGGTGGTGAGAAAGGTCGTGGGGTATAAAAAGATCAAGTTTTATACGTCGGAAAACCTTGGCTACGGTGACGTCAATCTTCCCGAAAAGGATATGCACACAACGAGTTACTGGTTCACCATACCGAGGGATCTCCTCTCGAATCTCTCCTATACCCAGGCGGAAATCATTGACGGACTTGCCGGCCTCGCCTACAGCCTCCATCATCTGGCGGCGATAACGCTCATGGCCGATATTCGCGATATCGACCGCAGTATCGGAGACAAAAGCGGGGAGTGGTTTGTCAGGCATGACAGGGACAAACGCATGATTACCACGGGGCCGAACTCCGAACAGGATGCGGCCGGAGTCAAAACGGACGCCTTCGATCCCACCATTTTTATCTTCGAGGCCTATCCCGGAGGGATCGGATTTTCCGACCTTCTGTATAAGGAACACGAGGGTCTTCTCGCGTCGGCCAGGAGCCTTATAGGGACCTGTCCCTGTAGTCACGGCTGCCCTTCCTGCGTGGGGCCGATTCTTGAGGTGGGGGTGATGGCGAAAGAAGTAGCTCTGGCAATCCTTAAATTGGTGAGCAGAACGTGAGCGTAAAAACAAGACTGCAGAGACTCACCGGCGAAACCGGACCGGTTGAAAAGAGCCCGAATCGGGAAAAAGAGATCAGCGAACTCCGCCGCCGCATCGATATCATCATGACCCGCCGCCCTGAGGCGAACGTCCCTCCCCGGGACCAATACCTGGGCGAACGGGTGGATTTAGCCGATGTGGTGCGGGGTGATGAGGTGGAAAACGCCCACGGCAGATTCTTCCTTTTCCACGATGAGATGGCCCCTTCCTCGCGGCATGGATCGCGTCGCATAGACGAATTCTCCTCTCTTGACATGCGAAGGGCGGCCCTGCTGGCAAATGAAGAGGAAATCGTCGGTTGTCAGTGTACCGAGGGCCTCTTTCTCGACACGGAGACCACGGGGCTCTCCGGCGGTACGGGGACCATCGCCTTTCTTATCGGGGTGGGGTGGTTTAACGGGGACACCTTTATAACGGAGCAGATATTCGCCCGGGATTTTTCGGAGGAGAGGGCGGCCCTCGCGTATTTGAGTGAGCTTGCGAGGGAGAAGCGATTTCTCATCACCTTCAACGGAAAGTCCTTTGACGTGGGACTCCTGTCGGCCCGCTTTATCATGAATCGTCTTCCCGATCCCCTCTCCGGACTCCCCCATCTGGACCTTCTCCATCCCTCACGCCGACTGCTGGGACATCGACTTGAAAACAGCCGCCTCGGGACGATCGAACGGGAGGTCCTCGGCCTCAGACGCGAGGGAGACATACCGGGGAGCGAGATTCCCCAGAGATACTTTGACTGGCTTCGCCGGAGGGACGGGCGGCTGGTCGGGGATATCTTCGAACATAACCGACTCGATGTTATTTCAATGGCGACACTGACGGTCCATCTTGCCGAGATTCTCGGATATGAGACGGAGAGGGACGACATCCCTCATGAAGACGTTCTCGCCGCGGCCAGACTTTTACTCGATCGCGGCTGTGAAGAAGAGGCGCGCGGGTTCCTCACATCCCTTTTATCGTCGGAAAATGGTGATGTCGCCTACGATGCGGGAAGAATTCTTTCGCTTTTCTGCAAGCGGAGAGGTGACTGGACGGAGGCCGTCGGAATCTGGGAAAAAATGGTCGCCGAGGATGCCTACCATATATTTGCCGTGGAGGAACTGGCCAAATGGTGCGAGCACAGAAAAGGCGACTGTGACCGGGCCCTGAATCTGGTCATCAACGTCCTTGAAAATGCCCCCTTTCTCTCGATTGACGAGCGGCACGCCTTCACCTATCGCCTCGATCGCCTGAAGAGACGCGCAGAAAAATCACGGGGGTAAAATTGTTACAAAGCGATACCGGCGGGGAGCAGTGAATCGCTCCGGGGGAGGGAAAAACCATAATGAAGAAGATAAAGCCCATTATCTTTCTCCTTGTCATACTCTCATTACTGGTCATCGCGAAGGTATTCGGCCTGGGAGAAAAGCTCGGAGAACTCCACAATTGGATAGGGGGCCTGGGACCGCTGGGCCCTCTTGTCTTTATTGCGATATACATAGTCGCGGTTGCCGCCGCGATCCCCGGTTCCGCTTTGACTGTTGCCGCCGGGGCACTCTTCGGATCGGTTTTCGGTGTTATATGGGTCAGTATCGCCTCGACACTGGGGGCGAGCCTCGCCTTTCTTATCGCCCGCTATTTTGCGAGAGATGCGATACTGAAATGGCTTTCTAAAAACGAAAAGTTTCGCCGCCTCGATCAGCTCACTGAAGACCATGGAGCAATAATCGTAGCCCTGACCCGTCTGGTGCCGATCTTTCCGTTCAACCTCCTCAATTACGGCTTCGGTCTGACCCGGGTACGATTCCGGACATACGTTTTGTGGTCCTGGGTGTGCATGCTTCCGGGGACCATCCTCTATGTGGTCGGTGCCGACGCTGTGACAAAGGGCCTCACGCGCGGAGAGGTACCCTGGGTGCTGGTAGGCGCCTTGGTGGGTATAGCAATTGTCCTGTTTTTGATTGTGAGGTTTGCGCGAAAAAAGCTTCAGGACAAAGAAGGCACTTCGGGTGCCGGGACGAAACCGGATGGGGAAGAGCAACCCTGATCAGATTAATCTAATAATAATACCTGTAAAAAGAAGATCAGCTATTGAAAATATGTGAGATAAACCTGCATTAAAAAGGGTGGCTCGTTGATTCACGATTCCGGTTTAGATTAATGGCAAACTGTTGTATACCATTTGTGCCTTGATAATACTGCTATCAATAACAAATTACTATCTGAACTTAGTTCAAGGAAGAAACCACCTACAGCTACTCAAAATAATTTCAGCAGAAAATCGATTATTACCGTTTCGAAATCTTCGCCATAATATTCCTTGACAAGATACCATGATGAAGCTAATAAATTAGCGTATTTTGTTTATTTAAAATAAGTCGTGTGTGCTTCAGAACTGTTGTTCCCTGGGGGGAAATTATGATCTGATCATCTAAAACCCTGTTTCTTGTAAAGAGAGGCGGGGTTTTTGTTCTTTGTGAGGGGTTTTATACTGTAAATTTGTCGTAGCTGAGGTTATTATCAGGAATCATTTAATCACTTTTCGGCAAATTGGAGATGACACATCATGAGTGAGGAGCTTCAGAAACAGAAGCCGACGGTGACGGCCTCTAATTTTCAAACAATAGGGCGCTGTCCCTGATTAATCCAAACAATAGGGCGCTGTCCCTGATTAATCCTGATTAATCTAAAAAGGAGGACGGAATATGAAGAAGTTTTGTGGACTGTATGCCTTACTTTTTTTAATACCTCTCATCGTTACAGGAAGTGCCTGTGCCTCTTTTACCGGGGGTGACCACACTGTAGACAAAGCCGCCACAAACTGCAGCAGGCAATCAGCAGTCCCTGAAACTCTTTCAAAAACAGAAAGGGAAACAATACGATCATCGATTGAGCAGGATCGGTACCGACTCCGGACAAAGGGCCGCAGCGATGAATATCTTGCCCCTAATTATTCCCATGATTTTCATACAACATTCAATGGCAATGGGCTCAAAGTGACCTCTCGTTCAGGAAAAAAAGAGTGGGCCCTGGGCCTCAACCTGGACAGCTATGGTTATGGCACAGAATTGCATGCCACCACCGACGTGCAGGAGATAATAACCAGCAGCAACCGTATCGAATACCATCGTGGGAATCTGGTAGAATGGTACATCAATGACCATCGTGGTCTTGAACAGGGATTTACTCTGAATTCCAGACCTGCCGGACAAACAGGTTCTGATCTTCTTCAGATTCAGTTGAGTATCGCAACTAATTTACTTCCAGAGTTGGAAAAATCAGGAAAAGGTCTCAAATTTTACAACTCGGAAGGAAATGAAATCCTATACTACTCAGGTCTTTATGCCTATGATGCTGCAGGCAATATGTTGCACTCCATGATGACTGTAGACAAAGCAGGAATTCATCTGTTCGTCAATGACCAAGGAGCACTCTACCCGATCGTCGTTGATCCTCTCATTGAGACAAAAAAACTTCTGGCTGACGATGGCTTCGACAAGGACTACTTTGGCACAAGCGTATCAATAGATGGTGACACCATAATGGTCGGGGCCACCGGGGACGATGACAACGACAGCAGTTCCGGCTCGGTCTATATCTTCACTCGCAATTATGGGGGAGCGGATAACTGGGGACAGGTCAAAAAAATCACCCCCACAGATGGGGCGCTCGCTGACTTTTTTGGAGCGAGTGTAGT
>CAZOHQ010000161.1:0-5408 GCA_964579455.1 uncultured Syntrophaceae bacterium
CACCTGAGCTTATAGGCTGCTGCCACCTGCTCCGGAGAAAGGTCGTGGCGGTTCGTGGCAATCCAGTATCGTACGTTGTCGACTTCATACCCAACCAGACGAAGTGGTGCTTTTGTCTGATTAACTCCGGCCGTACCGAGCAGAACGACGGCATCATAAAAAACGATGCTCCCGGGCGCCATAGGGTGAACCTCGATAACGGTTTTTTTGGTTTTTGTTCTGATGCGGCACAAAAAGAGCACCTCTTCCGCCTGCCATTGATCGAACCTGTCGTGACACTGATAGCCGCGATCTATTACACCTATTTCTCCGGGGGAGAGAATCTGGTCCACAAAGGGTCGTTCAGCTCCTTTGCCGTTGGTGAAAAAGATCTTTCGAGGAATGCCACGGTTCAGATCGAATCCGATATGCGTTTTGGCCTTCTTGACTCCTTTCCGGTAATCGGCCCACTGCATGGATAGCGTCGCATCGATGAGAGATCCGTCGATGGCGACAAGCTTGCCAAGCCCGGGATGGCAGTTGGGCAAAATACGGGATGCCTGTTTTTGCACATGCTCAAAGATATGCATAAACTGTTCGAGCCCCCGGGCATTAGTGGCCTCGGAGAAACTGCTCTTTTTGATACCGCCTTTTGGCGCTATTTCACTGCGGGCAAAGTCGTCCTCTTCAAGCGCCTGTAGCAGATGTTGCGCTGATGTATGCTCTTGAAGATGAAAAAATATCAGTGCCTTAAGATGTTCTTCAAAGCTCATCTGCAATGGTCTGTTTCCTCGTGATTCAAGCGGCGGCATGGTGGGGATGGCGTCGCGAATCGGGTTGTAAAGTTTGTAGAAAGACAATACATGGTTCTTGGTGCTTTTCAGTGGATCAAAAGTGCGCGGTATTAGCATAAACTCCCGATATTACAGATAATATCAGGTCGCGCCCACACTATTTGCCCTCTGTCAAGTGAAATAATGGCACAAAGATTTGTTTTTCATAACTATTCTTCAATCTTATATGCAATTTCCTAACCGGACATTACTGACCTGTGCTAAAGAAATAATTAATGGCAGAAGAGGAATAACGGAACAAGACCGTGAAATAGGTAATATATTAACTGAATCAAGAATTTACAATTTTTGAAAGAGGGGGTCTGGTCAGGACATCCTGTGGACTTCGAAGCGTACAGCTCCCTCTTCGACCATCTTCTTTATAGCGCGCTGCCGGTTTGAAAGCTGGGAGCCCGCTGTCTTGAACTCGATAATGACAATGGAATCTTCTGTGAACTGCACCCCGTCGATAGGGGTGCCCAGAAACCTGAAGTCGTGAGAATCATAGGGATACGATTCCAGAAAGGGCATAAACTGCTCGGCCAGCTTGCCGTAACGGACCGACTGGGATCGTTTCTGTTTGTCGAGTTGTGCGAAAGATTCTGATTGAACGGCCAGTTTCCTCTTCGAATAACACAGGAGCAGGAAAAGTACGATACAGACGACAACCAAAACGAGTATGATCCATTCTTCAAGCTGCATGTGCCTACCTCTTAACCGGATTTTGTTGCCTTTTCATGGAGGAGTGACATTCCTCTTATTCTGTCCAAAACTGCCCCATATCTTCGGCAAGAAAGATTCTTCCCGCAGCAAACAGGGGAACAATACATCTTAAAGATTATTTGTCAAGTAATTATATGTAGTTGAAGATTTGAGTCGCTATGAATGGCCCTCGCTGTTCATTTTCTCCCACCCTTTTCGTTTCTTGACTTGCGGATTTCTTGCCGATAGTATCCCGCATAAGATTCGCGTAAGCGGAGCTAAGGATTTTTTAATGAGATGTATTTGAAGAGAAATCGATTATGGATAATGAAAATTTCGGATTGAAGCGTGATGATGAAACGATGGATTATCTTTTCCATGGTTTTCTGAAGGTCCTGCAGAAGGAGAAGGGATACCGCTTTTCTGTGGATTCTCTGCTTCTGGCGCATTTTGTCACACTGAAGGGAGGCGACGGTGTAGTTGAACTGGGGACCGGCAGTGGTGTCATATCAATGATTCTGGCGCTCAGGTTCCCGGAAGCAATCATAGCGGATGTCGAGATACAAAAGGAACTGGCCGATATGGCCGGGAGAAATATACAATTAAACGGCCTGGAAGACCGGATCAGGATATTCCACGGTGATGTCAAGAAGATCAAAGAGCTCTTAGAACCGCAATCTTTCGACGTGGCGGTGTTTAATCCGCCATACAGGCGGCTCAATTCCGGGAGGATAAACCCGGATCTCGAAAAGGCCGTGGCGAGGCATGAGATCAGCGGTACGATAGATGATTTTCTTCGTTCAGCAAAGTATCTGTTGAAAGATTTCGGACGGGTATATATCATCTATCCCGCCGCGAGGGGTGTTCACCTGATGGCCCGGATGCGGAAAAATGGGATAGAGCCGAAGAGGCTGCGCATAGTGTATTCAAGCACTGTGTCAGGGGCGGCCTTTATTCTGGCCGAAGGAGTCAAGAACGCGGGGGAGGAACTGGAGATACTGCAGCCACTCTTTATCTATGGAAATGATGAGAGATATTCAAAGGAGATGGATGAAATAGTCGGCGGGCTGTCTTTTACTCGTTCAGCCGGCGCTTGACTATCTCTTTTTTCATGACCTTTTCTAAGATGTCTTTCAGTTCTTCATCAGCTATCTGAGAGAGATTTTCCCTGATGAGTCTTTTATCCCGTTCCTTTAATGGATACCGGTCGAAGTCGATGTTGTGATCTGCTGTTTTTACCGGGGCGTGATGTATGTCGCCTATCGAGAAGTAGATATTCTTTATTTCTTCCTTTTCCCATTCGAGATTGACCTTGTCCATGATCTCCTGCTTCATGAACCGTAGCTGCTGCATCCAGGCCGGGGACGAAACGTTTACAAAAAGAGTATTGTTTTTGAACTTGAATGGATTTGTATTGGCAGATATCTGTGGTCCGACCGCCTTTCTCCAGACATCCAGGATGCGGTAATCTATCAGGTCCAGGAGGATTTTTTTTCTCTTTAGAGTCTTCTCCAGGAAGTCTCCCATTTTCTGAAGATTTCTCCGGCGTTTTCCTGATCGTCTTCTCTGATACATGGTTGTCTTTTTCGCATAGCTGCCCGTTACAGTCAAGGGTACAATAGATAGAACAGGGCTCAATATTTATAAGTCGCCAGGGAAGATTTCAACCTCTCTGATTATTCCCTTACGAACGGGTAGGGGAGGTTTTAACCTCCCGTTATTATGCCAATCTTTATAGGCGGGTAGGGGAGGTTTTAATCTTCCATTATTATGATGGGCGACTGAAGTCGCCCCTACCCATCAAGTTTAGATATAATGCTAGATTGATTTATATGATTTTTATGTGCTATGTGAAAGCCGGATTCCAGTAAGGACAGGAGGTAAAAATGGATCTCACAAATATGATACATACAGTTAATCTCACCCTGATTACAAGAAAGCCGGAATGATACTGTGTCACAACGGCGTGGTACGGAACACATCAAGAGATGGAAAGCCCGTCACTGAACTGGTGGTGAAGGCGGACCGGAATCGACTGGAAGAAATTATCTCCGAAATAAAACAGCGCCCGGGGATTATCGAGGTGCTCGCACAGGTGCGGGAGGGGAAGCTTTTCCCCGGCGATGACGTCATGCTGGTTGTGGTCGCGGGTGACTTCAGGGAGAATGTGTTCTCGGCGCTCAGAGACGCGGTGGATACCATAAAGAGCGAGGTCACGAAGAAGACCGAATCGTAGAAACCCTTGGCACGTATGACAACCGTCGTGCCGAAAGGTGGAGAGATGAGATGGGAACCCCACGCTCGGATATAAGAGGAATTTTCGATGCCGGTCTGAAGGCAGCTGACCCCGGTGAGGCGATCAGGCGCGCCGTAAAACTCGCCGGGAAACGGTTGATGATCGGCGACAGGAAGTACGATCTTCGTGCGTTTGACAGGGTTGTGGTTGTTGGCGCCGGCAAGGCGGCCGCGAGCATGGCCTTAGCGCTTGAAGGCATCCTGGGTTCAGACATTACCGAGGGTATGATAACCACAAAATATGGATATGGACTTGCTTTGGATATTGTCTCCGTGACGGAGGCAGGGCATCCCATCCCTGACGAATCGGGTGTTCGCGGTTCCGAGCGTATGCTGAGCCTGCTTCAAGACGCCGGTGGAAGGGATCTTGTCCTGTGTGTCATATCGGGCGGAGGATCGGCGCTTCTGCCCCTGCCAGCCGGCGATATCACTCTTCACGATAAGCAGAACACCACGCAGGCCCTTCTGGACTGCGGGGCCGATATCCACGAAATCAACACCATACGGAAGCATATCTCCGGGATAAAGGGTGGAAGACTCGCAGAGGCGGCATTTCCGGCGACGCTCGTTGCGCTGATACTCTCGGACGTCCCTGGTGACGATCTTGACGTGATCGCGTCCGGACCGACTGTTCCCGATAGAAGCACCTTTCAGGACTGTATAACAATAGTGGATAAGTACGACCTTGGAGAACACCTCCCCCTTTCGGTGACTGCACATCTTAAAAGCGGAGTACAGGGGAAAGAGCCTGAAACGCCCAAACCGGGAGACAGGGTTTTTGACAAGACCTTTGCGCTTGTCATAGGGAGCTGTGCCCTCTCAGTCTCTTCAGCGAAGCAGAAGGCTGTTGAACTCGGCTATAACACCGTAATCCTTTCTTCGTCCATAGAGGGAGAGACGAGGGACGTTGCAAAGGTCCACGCGGCCATTGCAAAAGAGATACTGAAATCCGGTAATCCGGTTTCAGTTCCCGGATGTGTCATCTCCGGTGGTGAAACGACGGTGACTATCCGCGGGAATGGTCTCGGCGGACGGAATATGGAATTTGTACTTGCCGCAGCCATGGAAATAGAAGGACATGACGGGATTACTCTTTTGAGTGGCGGCACGGATGGAACGGACGGGCCTACAGATGCTGCAGGGGCAATCGCGGACGGCACAACCGCGCGTGATGTCCGGGGAAGGGGATACGACGCGGCAGGATATCTCAGGAACAATGATTCCTATCACTTCTTCGAAGCAACCGGTGATCTCCTGATGACTGGACCAACAATGACCAACGTCATGGATCTGAGGATTATCCTGGTAATATAGTACCGTTTTCGGTTACCAGTTATCGATTAACAACCGGAAACCGGAAACTGTGAATCCCATTCCTTATCCCATGGTATCCTTCAGGACACCTTCTATCAGAGCCCGTATAGATCTGAGGCCTTCTTCCGTCTTTGATTCAAAACGCAGGACCAGAACGGGCTGGGTATTTGACGCCCGCACAAGCCCCCATCCGTCTTTGAATTGCACGCGCACACCATCGATGTCGATGACGTCGTAGTCCTTCGAAAAGTGTTTCTTGATCTTTTCAACTACCTGGAACTTTCT
>CAZOHQ010000162.1:0-5375 GCA_964579455.1 uncultured Syntrophaceae bacterium
ATGGTCGGGTGGGCATGAATCATCTCCGCAATATTTTTTGGCAACAATCCTGAGGTTTTAGCCAGAAGGATCTCGTGGATCAGTTCCGTGGCATTATGTCCCACAATATGGGCGCCTAAAATCTCATGTGTCTCGGGATCATAAAGAGTTTTAACCATACCGTCGGTGTTCCCGGTTGCAACAGCTTTACCCACTCCCCTGTACGGATACATCGCCTTTTTATAGTGAATGTTCTGTTCTTTTGCCTGGTTTTCTCTCAGTCCGAAACTTGCCAGTTGCGGCTCACAATAAATAGCCGACGGTATTTCATTCAAATCAATGCGAGGCCGAGGTGCGCGTCCGGCAATATACTCAACGACAATCTCGCCTTCCTTTGAAGCAACATGGGCAAGAAGCGGTGTTTTCACCACATCGCCGATCGCATATATGCCCTCGACCTGTGTCTGGTAGTAATCGGCGACCGGGATATAGCCTTTCTCGGTTTTCAGCCCGATATTCTCGAGACCGATCGTATCGGTATTTGGAGTCCGCCCGAACACGCATAAAACCTTCTCCGCTTCAATTTTCGTTGAGTTTTCATTTTCTTCCGTGAGGGTAACCGTCACGTGCCCGGATCTCTTCTCCAGATTATTCGCCCGTGCCCCGGTACTGATATCGATGCCGTTATCCTTAAAGGACCTTGCGAGAACGGCAACCGCCCGTGCATCTTCAATAGGCAGAATATGTTTCTCCATCTCTACCAGATGCACCTTTACGCCGAATCTGTTCATGATATAGGCAAACTCACATCCGATAGCACCCGCTCCAAGTATAATAAGGCTGTCAGGTAGTTTCTTGAGAGAAAGGATTCCGCTCGAAGAAAGGACCTGCTTTTCATCAAACTCGAATCCTTTCATCTGCAAAGGGCGAGATCCCGTGGCAATTATAATGTTTTTTCCCGTAATCTCGGTTTGATCTTCAAGCAGCACCCTGTTTTTTGAAACAATCCTGGCGGTACCCTGAACATGGTCAATCTTGTTCTTTTTCAGCAGATACTCTACCCCTGTGACCAAGGACCGAACGGCTTCTCTGGATCGATCGTGCACGTATCCGTAATCAAACGCTCCGGCATCAACGACAAGACCCATCTTTTCCAATTCAAATCGAGAATGAAAAATTCCCGCTTGATGAATGAGACTTTTCGTCGGAATGCATCCCCAGTTCAAACAAACACCGCCAAGGGTGTCTTTCTCAAGAATACAGGCCTTCAGACCCAACTGAGCGGCCCGGATACCGGCAACATATCCACCGGGACCTGCTCCCATTATTATCACATCATATTCAGCCGTTTTTGCCATTCTTATAAGCCTGGTTTTATGTATTTCTCAATTGTGAAAAAGGGGGGAACTGGACGGAATCCAGCTTTTGTTATACCTTGAGTGTCCCTATCAGATCATGTATGTCATCAATGCCCCTCTCCGACAAGTACCTTTCCATATCATCTATAATATCAGCAGCCACCCCAGGGTTGAGGAAGTTTGCCGTTCCCACCTGAACTGCTTGTGCACCCACAATGAGAAACTCGAGGGCATCGCGGGCGTTCATTATTCCGCCTACGCCTATCACCGGTATCGAAACAGCGTTTACTACTTCCCACACCATCCTGAGCGCGACCGGTTTTATCGCCGGTCCGGACAGACCGCCTGTGACATTTTTCAGGTGCGGCACCCTCTTCTCTATGTCTACCGACATCCCCGTAATCGTATTGATTACCGACAGAGCGTCAGCTCCGGCGTCTTCGACTTTCCTTGCGATCTTCGTTATATCCGTTACGTTCGGGGTAAGCTTCACAATAACGGGAAGATGGGAAACGCTTTTCACGGCACTCGTAACTTCTTCAGCAATGGCCGGATCGGAACCGAAGGTGACCCCTCCCCGCTTGACATTCGGACAGGATATGTTTACTTCAACCGCGGCCACCCCCTCGGCATCGTTGAGGATCTTCGCCACATTCACGTAATCCTCGATAGTTTCCCCGAAAATGTTTGCAATTACTACTGAATCAACACTTCGGAGCCAGGGCAGTTTCTCATCAATAAAGGCCCGTACACCCACGTTTTGGAGACCGACGGCGTTGAGCATTCCTGAAGCCGTTTCTATGATCCTCGGCGGCACATTTCCCTCTCTCGGCTTGAGGGACAATCCCTTTACAATAATAGCACCCAAGCGGTCAAGATCAAGATAATCGGAATATTCCTCACCATAGCCGAATGTGCCCGATGCGGTCATGACGGGATTTTTAAGTGTCAGTCCTCCTATATCAACGGTCATTTTTACATTCATATCACTATCCGTTATGGTCACTGAATTCTACACGGTAGATATCAAATACCGGCCCTTCTTTGCAGACTCGTACGAGACCTCCGCCCACCTCGCCGGATTTCATCTTCACGACACAGCCGAGACAGGCTCCGATACCGCATGCCATCCGTTCTTCAAGTGAAACCTGGCAGGCAAACGGCCGATCCTTTAATAATTCCTGTAGGCTCCTGAGCATTGGATTCGGACCGCAGGAATATATTCGGATATCATCGTCCGAGAAGCTGCCCATATCTTGTTTGAAGAGCTCTGTGACGAATCCGTGATGTCCTCTGCTTCCATCATCCGTGCTTATCTTCACTCCGGAGCATAGGTCCTCAAGCCTATCCAGACCTGCGAGAGACTCCGAACTCCCAGCTCCCATGTAACATAGTATCTTCATGCCGCGAATATCTTTCCCGCAGCGTTCCGCGAGAAATGAAAGGGGGGCTATACCGACTCCGCCAGCTATCAGGGCTATCTTCTTACATGTCGAGGGAATATCAAATCCTCTCCCAAGCGGCCCCAGTATGTTCAGGATGTCACCCTCTCTCAGTCTGGAGAAGGCATCTGTCCCCTTCCCCACAACCTTGTACAGAATCTCGATGTATGTATCATTGCCATTAGAGTAAGCCGAATAAATGCTAAATGGTCTGGAAAGAAATGGATCGTCACCGTTTTTCATTCTCACCATGACAAACTGCCCCGGAATGGATGCTATGAAGGAGGCGGACACCTTCAAGACCATCAGAAAATGCCCTCTGCTTGTTTCTATTTGAGAAAAGACTGTTGCGGAGATATACGGTTTCATAATTCTCTCATCTTAAAAGTTGCCCACATTATAAGGGCATCTTCACCTGTCTCGGAGTAGTAAGAAGGTCTTGTCCCTTCTACCACAAAGCCGAATCTTTTGTACAACGCTAAGGCGGCCTCATTCGATTTTCTTACCTCCAGAGTACCATAGATGGCGTCTTTACCGGAGGAGATTACTATCATTCTTGAGAGAAGTTTCGAAGCCACCCCATGCCGCTTCCAGTCTTCATGCACGGCGATATTCCTGAGGTGAACCTCATCGCTGACTATCGCAAAGCTTATATACCCGACAATATGTCCATTCACCGTGGCAGTAAGATCATGGCAGAAGGGGTGTTGCATCTCCTCCAGAAACATGCCTTCCGACCAGGGTATAGAAAAAGAGGCACGCTCAATCAAGAGGACATCATCAAGATCTTCTGCAATCATATCGAGAATTTCAACATTGACAGCTTTATTAGTCATACAGGATATTCCAGCCTAAAAGATTTTTATAATCAGGGTGGCAAGAAGGAAAAGTCCCGCGAATACGGGGACAGCACCACGCAGTTTAATTGTGTTCAGGGCCACAGCGATACCGAGAACGGGAATGAAGAAATAGGTATATGAAAGGGCATTCAGAATTCTCTCCGGAAGGATGGGAAATACCCATTTGAGAATCGCCACACCCGGTACCAGACATACAAGAATAACAACAAACGCACCCACAAATGTCTTCACGAGCCCACGCATATGTTCCCGTGCAAGTCGTTTTATATCGCCCAGCCGGGCATATACAACGGCTCTTTGGGAAAGTCTATCATTCGTTTTTATTATCCATATATCAAACCGTTGGGCAAGGACACCGAAAGGGAGAAACAAAAGAATGGCCAGTGCGACAAGCTCGCGGGGAGGATGCCCCGATTCTCTCCCCGCCAGTATGGCTCCCGCCGTTGCCAGCACGGAGGCGATTGAATCGTTGGGTGGGATATACAGCCCAACCGGTGACCTGTCGATCCACAGCAGCTCAATGAACGCCCCTATTATCAGTCCTGTGAATGGTTCCGAAAGCGCCATTCCTATGACAGGTCCGACGACAACGGGCCTTGATATCATGGCCTGTAGAAATACCCTGTCCAAGCATATAACTCCACCCAGAAGGGCCACTTCAAGGAAATTCAACCACATGATACCCCTTTATGGTCTGTCATGAAAGTTGGATTTGGGATTGCCGTACTTCTTTACCATCTCCAGGAAATCAAGGGGTCTGTCTCTCGGAACACACCGTATCTCTATCTTGACTCCTGAATCAGCAAGCAACATCAAATCCTTTACGTTGCTTTCGCTCAACGATATAGACGTCATCGGCTGGCATATACAGTTATCATTATGAACATTACCTTTATTTAACCTGTCGAACCTGAAACCCATCCTGTAAGCCCGCGACAGATCGTCTATGGTGCTAAACAAAATAATACTCTTCTTTTTCGTGTAGTTCTCGTAGACGAGGCCCCTGGAGAACTTTTCGATACTATAGACGCGCATCTCTATTTCCCGAGGCACCGCCATCTTTATGACCGATGCCCTGAACAGGTCATCAGCGACGTCGTCATTCACCACTACTATGTGCGAGGCACCGATAAAGGGGACCCACGCCTCCAGTATCTGACCATGGACAAGCCTGTTGTCAATTCTTATCAGAGAAGGATAACGTCTCAGATCAATCATCGGCTTTTCTGTTTAATATCTCACTGGCAAGGTAAATGTTCTTTTTGCCATAAACTTTTATGAGATCGGCAAATTCAGCAAGTTTTTTCTCCTCTCGTACATCCGATATCTTGAGCAGCATGGGAAGATTCACGCCGGTCACCACCTCTACCTTTTCCTTTTTCAGGAACGACAGGGAGATATTTGAAGGTGTGCCTCCAAACAGATCCGTCATAATGAGGACTCCCTTCCCTGAGTCTGCCTTTTTTATGGCAGAGGTAATCTCCTTTTTGATATCTTCCACACCCTTTGTTGCGTCCAGCGAGACGGAAGTAATCCCTTTTATATCACCCTTTATCATCTCGGCAGCTTTTATCAGCTCATACCCGAGATTGCCATGAGTTATAATCAGTACACCAATCATCTTGTCCCCCCGAAACAGCTTCTTTTTGCATGGACAGTAAATAAATAACCCATACATGTCAAGAAAATCCGTTCTTGACATCTTGTTATCCGTCCATTTATAATTCTAGAATTAC
>CAZOHQ010000163.1:0-5362 GCA_964579455.1 uncultured Syntrophaceae bacterium
TTAGCCAAAAATGGAAACGTCTGGTCTATCACTAAATTATATCTCTGGTAATTATGCTCATCCAGGCAAGGGTGAAGGGGATTACTATCAGCATGGCCAGACCGGGTATGGCGTAGAGCAGGAATCGCTGATCACCCGTGTTGTGATAGTGGAGAGCCACCGCCACCCCGCAGATGATAAATGTGATCCATGCCAGTGCTGACAATGTCGCCGTCCTACTCCTTGGGTAATTCTTTGTGGAACATCAGGAAGTAGGCAACGCCGATAAAGAGGAAGCCGCCGAATATGTTCCCGAGGGTGACGGGAAAGATGTTCCAGAGCCATACATCGGACCAGCTCAGCCCGCCGTTCGCCGCCAGGAGACCTCCTGCCTTTTCAACCGCTGCGGGGTACCAGTCGCAGAGAAACTTGCCGGTCGGAAGGAAATACATGTTCGCGACGCAATGCTCGAAGCCGGTTGCAACGACTGCCATGATCGGGAACCAGACACCGAAGAATTTGCCGATCACGTCGTCTGCCGAAATGGCGAGCAGGAGCGCAATGTTAACCAGAAAGTTACAGCCGATAGCCTTCATGAAACAGGACCACAGACCCGCGGCTCCAACTGCCTTGTATCCCAGGATTTTTCCGGCTGCGATACTCACCGCCGTCATGCCGAAAGCGTTCACTGCCATGGTGCCATCGGCCTGTCCGCTTACCAACGGACCGACTGCCATGAGATACGCATACGCAAGCGAGCCTATCAGGTTTCCTATGTAGACCCATACCCAGTTTCTCATCACCGCACCCCAGGTGATCTTTTTCATCATAGCGGCCATGGGGACGATCATACAGTCACCGGTGAAGAGTTCCATTCCGGTCAGGACGATAGCGATCAAGCCTACCGGGAATACGGCGCCGCCAATGAGCTTGGCGACTCCAGCACCTAAAGGCGCTGCCGCACCCGTTATGCATACTGTGCACAGTGCGCCACCAATGGCGATGTACGCACCCGCCATAAAACCACGAAGAAGCAGGTTGAAAACTGAAAGTTTTGCTTTGGCGACTCCCGCATTACCAACAAGAGCGACCGTTTTTGCCGGGGTATTAAAAGCCATTTTACTACTACCTCCCATTCTTACAATTTAATATATTTGCACTCTACGCTGTCGAATAGATCAGCGAAATAGCCGCAACTTGAATTGAAAAGCGAGCGCATACCCCGCTACTTGCGGCGGGGTATATGAGCGAATGAAAAAGAAATATATTCGATAATAATAGGAGTTTCCCTGTAGCTTGTTGCGGGGAAACTCCGATTATAAATGTAAGTCAACACAACAAATGACGAATTAGCTTACAAAAGCCTCTTTAACCTCTTTCTTCCATATGCACAGAAGTTTTTCACTATATGTCTGGCACTGAACCAGTTCCCATTCACTTTCACCCTCCTGGTCGAGGATGCCTTTAAAGTGCTCTAAACCGCCCGGTAGATCAGTAATCTCGCAATAGCCTTTTTCATCACACTCGATAAATTCGGGTGGGATTACAGTAGTTAGATCAATAATGGTTGATTTGTATCTCCATCGCGCCATGATGTCACCTCCAAAAATAAATTTTGTTGTTTATCATGCTGCTTCAATCTTTACCGCACAGACCTTGTATTCCGGAATTTTTCCCACAGGATCAAGCGCCGGATTGGTAAGAAGATTGACCGCTGCCTCCCTGAAATGGAAATTCATAAAGATCGTTCCCTCGGGCGGGGTGTCAATCACGCTGGCCTTGACTTGAAGACTGCCACGCCGCGAAGTGACGGTTATGAAATCGCCGTCTTTGATTCCCAGCTTCTCCGCATCAGTGGGATTTACCTCAGCCAGGCTCTCAGGGTATTTCTCAACGAGGCCCTCACTCCTCCGGGTCATGGTTGCCGTGTGGAAGTGATAGAGGACACGCCCGGTCGTGAGGAAGAACGGGTATTCTTTATCCGGAACTTCCTCCGATGGCCGATACTCGATCGCGGTAAAGAGCCCCAGTCCGCGACTAAATTTATCTTTATGCAGGTATTTTGTTCCAGGATGTTCCGTGTTTGGACAGGGCCACTGGAGTCCGTTCTCCTCTATGCGTTTGTAGGTGATCCCCGCGTAGCTGGGCGTCACAGTGTTGATCTCATTCATGACCTCTTCAGCAGAGGTATACTGCATCGCGTAGCCCATTTTTGTCGCCAGTTCGGAGATGATCGCCCAATCGGCCTTCGCCTCGCCGG
The DNA here is from genome assembly GCA_964579455.1 of uncultured Syntrophaceae bacterium. Classification (GTDB taxonomy): domain Bacteria; phylum Desulfobacterota; class Syntrophia; order Syntrophales; family UBA2210; genus UBA2210. Next base: position 2,240 of record CAZOHQ010000163.1, read on the forward strand.
GTGCGTCGACAGCCTTTCTTACACGCTGAACCCTTCTTTCCGTGTTTGAAAAAGTACCATCCTTCTCGGCAAAACATGTGGAGGGCAGCACCACATCGGCAATCTGTCCTGTTTCGGTAAGGAAGATGTCCTGTACAATAAGAATGTCAAGATTTTTAAGAGAAGCTTCAACGTGTGTGAGATCGGGATCCGAGATCATCGGATTCTCGCCCATAATGTAGAGACCTTTTATATCTCCCTTGTGTGCCGCATCCATGATCTCCATTATTGTCAGACCCGGTTTTGCAGGCAGTGAAACATCCCATGCCTTTTCAAACTTTGCCCTGGCGTCATCATTTGCGACCTGTTGATATGCCGGAAATACATTGGGGAGCGCGCCCATGTCGCAGGCACCCTGGACGTTGTTCTGACCCCTGAGGGGATTGACACCGCCTCCTTCTATGCCGACATTGCCACAGAGCATTGCCAGGTTCGCACATGACTTGACATTGTCCGTGCCGTGCGAATGCTGGGTGACCCCCATGGCATACAGGATGGAAGCGCTCTTCGCTTCAGCGTACAGTCGGGCGGCCGTCCTGATGTCCTCGGCTGCAACCCCTGTAATTTCTGAGACATAATCGGGGGTATATTTCGCAAGGGTCTCCTTCATTGCTTCAAACCCTTCGGTGCGCTGGGCCACATATTCCTTGGCGTACAGACCTTCCTCTATGATAACGTTCATCAAGCCACTGAGAATAGCTACATTCGTGCCTGGTTTGGGGCGCAGCCAGATGTCGGCGTAGTCTACGAGGCCGATCTTCCGTGGGTCGATCACGATCAACTTGGCACCGTGTCGGCGGATGGCCCTCTTTACGCTCGATCCGATCACCGGGTGATTTTCCGTCGTGTTCGTCCCTATGGCGAGGATAGCATCAGTAAATTCTATCTCCTCTATCGAATTCGTCATTGCCCCTGATCCGAATGTGGCAGCCAGACCGGCTACCGTGACGGAGTGTCAGAGACGGGCGCAGTGATCGACATTGTTTGTTCCGATCACCGCTCTCATGAATTTCTGGAAGAGGTAGTTTTCTTCGTTTGTACAGCGTGCCGAGGAGAGACCCGCAATGCTGTCAGGACCGTTTTTCTCTTTTATGGAGGTAAATTTTTCAGCGATATAGCTGTAGGCCTCTTCCCAGCTTGCCTCCTTCAGCTCCCCATCCCTTCGAATAAGGGGCATTTTTAGGCGATCGGGGCTGTCTATGAAGTTCATTCCGAATCTGCCCTTTGAGCAGAGCATCCCTTCATTGGGCTTGCCATATTCCATGTTCGCGGTGACTTTGACAACTTTTCCATCGCTGACGTTCAGGTCCATCTGGCATCCAACTCCACAATAGGGGCATGTCGTGTGCACCTTTTCGATATCCCACGGACGCCCCTTGAACCGTGCCTGTTTGAATGTGAGGGAACCGACGGGACAGGCGTCCACACATGCACCACAAAATACACATTCGGAGTCTATGTAGTCTGCATCGAAGGCGGGGCCGACCTTGGCGTTAGATCCGCGCATCGAGAAGTCGAGGATTTCATGAACCTGTAACTCATTACAGACCCGGACACATCTTCCACAGAGGATACACTTGTTAAGGTCCCTCTGTATCATGGAGTTGGTATCTTCTATTTCATATCCCGGAGATTCAATATCAAAACGGGGTTTTTCAATGCCCAGTTCATACACGAGATCCTGAAGTTCGCAGTTTCCGTTCTTTTCACACTGGAGACAGTTATGATCTCCAGATGACCACAAAAGTTCTACCACCAGCTTCCTGGCGTTTATCACCTTTTCCGTGTTGGTCATTACGGTCATCCCCTGACTTACGGGCATGCAGCATGACGCCACGAGGGACCGGGCATTCTCTACTTCCACAACACATACCCTGCAGGCGCCCACATTTGTGGTTCCCTTGAAATAGCAGAGGGAGGGTATGTGTATGCCATTTTCTCTTGCTACTTCGAGAATCGTTTGTCCCGAAGATGCCTCCAATTTTTTGCCATCAATAGTTACAGAAAGTTTGTGATCCATTTTGAACTCCTTTGCTCTACCCCTATAATATAGTAACAGAGACATTTCCCCTTTATCAGAGAAGCTGTCTCTGGGCCGTTTTCAATTTATTTTTGTTGTCATCTCATTTCTCGTGACCCTTTAACCGATAACCGGGAGCACCATACATTATTTTTTTACTCTTTTCAAGAAATATGAGGTTGTCAGCGAGCTTTTGTTTGAGATGCCGAACCTCTCGATTTTTAAGTAAAAGTCAAGAAAATGTGTTGACATCATGACGTATCATGATAAATTAACTTGCTAGCATATCATGGTTCATAATTCATGGTTTTCGAGACCAGAGATCCGAGACCAGTAACTTTGTCCTCTCAAGTTGGTCGGAAGCCGATTGCTCAGTATTAACCTTAAATGTGATGGCATGAGGCATAATAAGAAAAATAGCTTGATTTCTGTGGGAGTATATTATAGTGAAAGCACAAATTTCCCTAAGCAGTATCCATTCGGAAATGGATTTTCCGGCAGAGTGGATACTGAATACAAAAAAGGACTCCTTGCCTGGATTTGGCATTCGGGCTACAGAGCCATGAGGAGGATGCATGTTAAGAAGGTACGAAACGATATTCATTATGCGGGCCGATTTGCAGTCGGATGAGATGGGCAATCTGATTGATCGTTATGCCGGGATTATTACGAGCATGGATGGTAAGACGATCAAAGTTGAGAACTGGGGCAAACGGAGACTGGCCTATCCGATTGAGAAGAGGCGAGAGGGTGTGTATGTAAGGATCGACTTCGCTGCCCGGTTTGAAGTTGTCTCTGAACTGGAGAGAAACTTCAGGATTGATGACAACGTGATGCGGTTCCAGACGGTGAAGCTGAGCGACAAGGTTGATCTGGAAGAGATCGAGCGAGAGATAGAAAGCGCCCGAAAGAAGGAAGAAGACCAGAAGAAAGAAAGCCAGAGGAAAGAAGAACTGAAGAGGGAAGAAGAAGCGAAGAGGGAAGAAGAAGCGAAAAAGGAAGAAGAGCCGAAAAAGGAAGAAACTGTTTCCGAAACCGCTGCTGAAGAAGCCGAGACCCCAGAA
>CAZOHQ010000164.1:0-4885 GCA_964579455.1 uncultured Syntrophaceae bacterium
CAGTACGTTGCTGATCCCGAAGGAACCATGAAGGATCCCAAAAATGTAGCTGAGATGAAAAGACGTTTTGGCAGTGTAACCCTTAAAGAGATAGTGGACGCGTACTATCACGCAGGGGGCATGTTAAGATCGGACGCTTCCTTGAAGGCTAATGAGGCTTCCCGTTGGCAACCTACGGGTGTTGAAGACATTATAGACACCGGGAAGGTAGAATGGAAAGAAAGAGGCAAGACGGTAACGGGTAACTCTAAGTCCTTGTGGACACTTCTTGGAGTGCGCTTACGTCCGTACCGCAGAATTACTTGTTTGAAAAAATCATTCCTGCGGTGAAGCTTGCTCACTTTGCGAGTGAGTACGCCTTTGCAATAGAAATGAACAGAAGCAACAAACCGGAACTGCAAAAGACTTGGGACGAAATAGCCAGAGACACCCACACCTTCGTTGAAGCACGTTTCGGTGAAACTAACTGGGACAACCTCTGGCTGAACAAAACGTCCAAGTCCATTGCACAGACATTCTTCAGGTCTGCTACGTGGAAACTTGGTACGATACAAGCCTTCTACGGTGGTTTTAAAGGTGCTGCGAAGTTGCCTGTAAACATCATTAAGAAGATTAAGAACGGAGAACCAATAGAACTTGACCACAAAATGACCTGGATGATTTCTCTGCTTACCCTCAACGCGGCTGCTGCCGCTATCATCCAGACAGCTATCACGGGTGAAACCCCTGAAGACATGAAAGACCTTATGTTCCCACGGGCTTCTAAACGTAATTTCGTATAAAACCTGACAAGACCCTTCTCAGGGCTACAGCATCTTCTTGATTGCCCCGCGCGCGGTGCGGGCGGGGCGTATGTCATCCACGATTACAACTTTTATGATCCGCCTGCCATCCTTCAGTTCCACGGTGTCTCCGCTGGACAATTTTCTTATTACTTTGACAAACCCGCAGGAGAGTCCCTTCGGATTGAATCCATCCGGTTTATCCGGGCTGGCTATACTGTATATCTTTTCATCAACGCGGCCGATGGCCATGTCGGTTACACAGGTCAGAACAACACCAATCTCGGCGCCATCGGAGTCTGTTACAATCGTCGAATCTCTGAGAGAAACCTTTCGCAGGTCAAAGCCTGCGAAGGGGTAGGTATATTCCACCTCCTTAATATTCTTAAGGGCTTCTTCACCTATAAATCTTTTGGTAAAATCCGTTCGGTCACCATTAAAAGGAAGGGCGAAGCTCCAGGGATTGTTGATGAATGGCCAGTGGCCGATATCCTGGTGGGACAAGGGAAGCACCGCACCTGTTCTCAACGAATCGCGTGCGGCGAGGCCGCATACCGTAAGATTGAAATCTTTTCCAGCCTCAAGCGCTATTTTCCATACACGCTCGACACTATCGGGATTCATGAATATTTCAAAGCCGAACTCACCGGTGTAGCCAGTTCGTGAAAGCATAATGGGGGTGCCGTCCGAAAGGCGCACTGCATCCGCAAGAGGGGAATCATCATCAAAAAATCCCTTAAAGCTGAAATAGACCATGCGATCAAACACCGCTTCAGGTTCTCTGAGTATCTTCGCCAATATCCTGACGGACATGGGCCCCTGTATGTCCATCTTTCCGACCCCGTCGGTAAGATCGTGGATCGCGACATCTGATATACCTGCATGATCTTTCAGGTGACGGGCGATCTGTCCGCCCATTCCGGCGTTCACGACAATCATGTATATCTCCGGTGCCACCTGCGAGACGATAGCGTCGTCCATAACATGGCCCAGATCGTCTAAAAAGACACCGTAGGCACATCTTCCCGGGACAAGAGGGGTTTTGTCCTTTCCGATGCATGCCTCAAGGTTCTTGGTAAAACAGGTCTGGAGAAGAGTTAAGGCGCGGGGACCTTCAACCATGACAACTGCCATGTGACTTGTATCGAACATTCCGGCGCTTGTGAGGACCGCGAGGTGCTCCCGTTTCGCCCCGGAAGTATACCACAGGGGCATCTCGTATCCGCCGAATACGGCCATATTGGCGCCATGTTCCAGATGCCAGTCATGCAGAGGAGTCTGTTTTATGGTTTTTTCACTCATTATTCGGCCCTCCATTCCCCTAGTCTTTTTTTATCACCGTATCCTTTATCCAGTTGACATTGTCCCTTTCAGGATAATCAAGGTTGTAGTGAAGACCCCGGCTCTCCTTCCTGAGGCGCGAGCACTCAATAATGACCCCGGCCACGGTGGCTATGTTGCGAAGTTCGAGCAGACTGGTTGTGATGGTGAAGTTATGGTAGTATTCCTCAATCTCTCTTATGATCATATCAATCCGCCTCTTCGCGCGTTCCAGTCTTTTGTCAGACCGTACGATTCCCACGTAGTTCCACATGCACATCCTGATCTCATCCCAGTTGTGCGAGACGACAATCGATTCATCACTCTCGGTCGCACCCTTCGGATCCCACGGAGGGATGATAAGGGACTCTTTCTCCACCTCTGGCAGAAGCTCTTTGGCTTTTAAAAACGCCCTGTGAGAGAACACGAGGGCCTCCAGGAGAGAATTGCTGGCGAGACGATTGGCGCCGTGAAGGCCGGTACAGGCGACCTCTCCGAATGCGAAAAGGCGATCAATGCTGGTCTGACCGAAGGGATTTACCAGTACACCGCCGCACTGGTAATGAGCCGCGGGAACCACAGGTATTGGATCGACAGCCATATCGATATCAAACTCAAGGCATCTGTTGTAGATATATGGGAATCTCTTCACAAGGAATTCTTTGCTCATGTGTGAGATATCCAGGAGAACGTATTCATCTCCCGATTTTTTCAACTCAGTGTCTATCGCCTTGGCGACGACATCGCGAGGGGCCAGCGCCCCCATCGTGTGGTATTTATCCATGAAAGGAGACCCATCTTTGAGCTTCAGTACAGCTCCCTCACCCCTCACGGCCTCGCTTATGAGAAAGGATTTCGCGTCGGGGTGATACAGGCAGGTGGGATGAAACTGCATGAACCCCATATTGGCGATCTCGGCACCGGCCCTGTAGGCCATTGCAACCCCATCACCCGTGGCAATATCGGGATTGGTGGTAATCAGGTAAACCTTTCCTGACCCCCCTGTGGCGAGCATGACAAATTTCGCCCTGAAGGTATGAACGATGTTTTTGTCCACGTCAAAGACATATGCACCGAGACACCGGTCTTCTTCCTCTTTAAGGCCGGTAAGTTTTGACTTGCAAATGAGGTCTATTGAAAAGAAATTTTCGTAGATTGTAATGTTCTTCTGTAAAGCGGCCTTTTCAATCAGCGCCCGTTCTATCTCTCTGCCGGTGAGATCCTCAGCGTGAAGGACCCTCCTGCGGCTGTGTCCTCCCTCTCTCCCGAGGTCATAGGCACCTGACGTGTTGTCTCCCTCCTTCGTGAAGTTCACGCCCCATTCGATAAGTTCCTTTATCCTTTCGGGTCCTTCCGTTACGACGAATCTCACCACGTCTTCCTTGCACAGTCCTGCACCGCTTTTCAGAGTATCGGTTATGTGAGATTCGAAGCTGTCATCGTTATCGGTAACGGCGGCGATACCTCCCTGTGCATAGTTCGTATTCGACTCAACCTTGCTTTTCTTTGTAACAACAGCGACGGTTCCAAGTTCCGCTGCCTTTATGGCGAAGGACAGCCCCGCTATACCGCTGCCCAGCACTAAAAAATCATATTCTTTCTCCATTCTTATAACCTCGGTTTTGTATTTACAAATAAACAACTTTCCTATATATCCCTTCGATACCAAGTTTCAAGTTCAAAATCAAGATATGTCCATATTTAATCAGAGACACGTTTTCACGGAGGCAGGATGCTTGTATTAGGGATAGAATCTTCATGCGATGAGACCGCGGCATCGGTGGTTTCGGACGGCAAGGAGGCCTTGTCCAACGTCATAGCATCACAGATAGATGTACACGGAAAGTACGGGGGTATTGTTCCTGAAATTGCATCCAGAAAACACATGGAGGCAATCATACCGGTGACTCGGCAGGCCCTGGATGATGCCGGTGTGTCGATGAGTGATATAGAGGGGATAGCCGTGACGAGGGGCCCCGGTCTGGTGGGATCCCTCCTGGTCGGTCTATCGGCCGCAAAGGCGATGGCATTCGCCGCGGGTATTCCCTTTGTAGGCGTGAACCACATAGTGGGCCACATTGCCGCCATATTCCTCACAGACAGGAGGCCCGACTTCCCATTCACCGCCCTGGTGGTTTCCGGGGGACATACGCATGTATATCTCGTCAGCGGGTTTGGAGACTTTACCATACTGGGACAGACGAGGGACGACGCTGCGGGAGAGGCGTTTGACAAGGCCGCCAGGATGCTGAACCTTGGATATCCCGGGGGAGTGGTCATAGACAGGCTGGCAAAAGAGGGAAACTCTGCGGCCGTACCCTTTCCGCGTGCGATGAAAGGAAGTGTCGATTTCAGCTTCAGCGGCCTGAAGACGGCCCTTCTAAACTACATAAAGGGCAGAACAGAACCGATATCCGCGGACCAAGTGCCGGATATCGCCGCAAGCTTTCAGGAGGCCATCGTGGATGTACTCGTCGAAAAGACACTAAAAATCACCAACGATACGTCCGTACCGAGAGTGGTGGTATGCGGCGGAGTGGCCTCGAACAGCCGGTTGCGCGAAAGATTTTTCGAGGCGGGAGAAAGAATGGGGATCGAGATATTCATTCCTCCACCCATCCTCTGCACCGACAACGCGGCGATGATAGCGGTTGCCGGTAACAGTCTCCTTTGCGACGGCAGAAGAGATGGCCTCGACCTCAACGCGGTGTCCAGATGGCCACTCGATTGACCGAAACAGACTCTTGGGATAACGTTCGAATCAAGCGAAACCGCAGCTTGCC
>CAZOHQ010000164.1:4895-5359 GCA_964579455.1 uncultured Syntrophaceae bacterium
GCCTGTAATAAATTGAGAGCTGATATCTCCTGCGGTCATATACTCGTTATTTTCCAGACAGACCCTCAGGATAACGTCAGAATCAAGCAAAACCGAAGTGTGCCGTGAAAGAAAATCCATTCCTTTTGGAACACGGTACCTGTGGCAGATAATAGGAACATGGAATCTCCCCTGAAAATCCTCAAAAGATATCATATACACCCGGTAAAACGCCTGGGACAATCTTTCCTTGTGGATAATAACATAACCTCCCGGATAGTGGATGCATCGAAGATCGATGAAGGTGACACGGTGGTCGAGATCGGGGCGGGGCTGGGCGCTATGACTGCGATGATCGCAACGAGGGTAACAAAAGTCGTCGCTCTCGAAATAGACCCGAAACTTGTTGCTGTCTTGTGTGAAGAGTTGAAGGATATATCCAACGTCGAGATAATCCACGAGGACGTCCTTCGTTACGATTTTTC
>CAZOHQ010000165.1:0-5328 GCA_964579455.1 uncultured Syntrophaceae bacterium
TAAGGGCCTGATCCATTTCCCCCTGCTGATAAAGATCATGGGCCAGTTCCGTGGCATTCAGCACAGCCAAGCGTTTTCCTGCCGGACTTTGAGCCTTCAGGGACCACTTCTGCTCGATGATTTTTCTATTGTCAGACATCGCTGTACTATAATCTATCTTGTTTCCGATGAAGCTTCTGCTTCCGTAATGATGGATGAAGACATCGCCCGCGATGTAATTTTTATACTCTGCCAGGGTTGCCCTTAAACAAAAATCATCATCCTCAAAATTACCTGTGCCGAAACTCTCATCCAACATGCCGATCTGTTCGGCCAATGTTCGTTTGAAGAGCATGCAAAATCCGACGATTCTTCTCAAGGGAATCCGGCGATGACGGTATTTTTCCCGAAACTGTTCCGCGTATGTATCCAGACAATCCACTGATTGGTATGCATCTGAAACAACCTGCTGGGGGCCGCTGATGTTGTTCGTCATCGGGCCAACAATGCCGACGTTCGGTGCAGAATCGAGGGTTTCAAGCATGCCGGAAAGCCAGCCTTCTGCAACAACTACATCGTTGTTCAAAAGGAGAATAAACTCCCCCTGGGATGCCTCGATGCCCTGGTTGCAGCCTTTGGCGTACCCGAGATTCTGCTTGTTTTCAATCAGCTTATAGTTGCTGCTCTTTTGGACCAGCTTTCTTAGCCATTTCATGGTGCCGTCGGTCGAACCGTTATCCACGAAAATAATCTCATGGTTTTCCGAAGTATGCTTGCGGATGCTTTTGACGCATTCCTTCGTATGATTCAACCGATTTTGGGTGAGAATGATGATGGACGTCATTCCTTTTATAAATTCAGACTGCGTCAAGGGAGAAGGAATTTGATTTGCGGCGTCTGCTTGCCCTTTCAATTGTGATTCATACAGCCCCACAATTTTCTGCACCTCCGGATTGCCCGGCTGTTTGAAGTTCGCCAGACGAACCACGGACTCGGCGAGCGTTAGATCTCCTTGCTCGAGAAAAATTCTGGAAAGGAATATTAACGACTGAATGTGATGCGGATCTCTTTGGAGTGCTTCTTGTGCATATTGGATTGCTTTTGTCGTTTGATGCTGCTCCCTTGCAATGCACGCGAGTTGATAGAGAGATTCAACAAATGTCGGGTCAACAGTAAGATCGTTCTTGTAGATTGCGATGGCTTCCGTATATTTTTTTTCCTTTACCAGTTGTTCCGGAAGTTGCTGGGCATCATAAGGATGATTTATGCACGGAACATCAGAATCCACGATAATGCTGTTTGCCTTGGCAATAAAATAACCTTCACCGCGTATACGCCGCTGTAAAAACCAGAACAGCTCATCGTCATTGTTACATTTGGTCAATCCTGCGCTTAATAGCCGGATAATTTTCAGATTGATTACACACAAGGACAAATCAGCGTAAGGGATGATTTCAACTTCTTGTGCGGAATCTGTACTATGCGAGTGTGTTTTAGGCGCGTAATTACCAGTCGAAACCATAATAGCAACATCCGGGTGGCACAGGGCTGTTTCAATCAGATCATGGATTTTCCCCGGAGAAGGAGCAAACCTTGAGTCGACCATGACGGCAAAATCATATTCCGTATTCATGCTCATCCGTATGATCAACTGTTGTATAGAACTGTCGTCGGGAGAAACAACTTGCCCCGAATAGCTTTCCGCCAGGGTATTTAATTTATTTGCATAATCTGATGAACCAGCTATGCCATCGATTCTACTGATAACACATAGTCTTGGTGCTTGTATCCGGGTATTTTCCGCAATGGGGATGAGGTCATCGGGACCGTACGGCAAGAGGTGGATTTCGCCGCTCGCTGTTCTGGTGATACGGTCGTTTTCTTTAAGTTTCTTTAGATATTTTTCTTTATTGATAGTCTGGGGAGCGCCGAAGAGATCGGGACGATACTGTCTTGCAGTCATACTGCCAAAGTGATGGATAAAAACATCATTGGCAACGAGCAACTTGTAGCCTGCCAAGAGCAATCGTAATGAGAAATCATCGTCACTGAACCCATATCCGCCATCCCTGCCATTGGTTGGGAGATCAGGATCAACCCCCCCCACCCTTTTAAGAACATCTTTTTTTGTAATTGTAAACATTCCGATCATACGTTCAACAAGAAAATTTTCTCTACGGTGTTGCCTGCCCTGCTCGGCCGCAAATGACTGATATGTTTCGAGAGAGTCATACTCTACCGACATGGTCTGGGGACCGTTAATATTGTTTGAACGTGGCCCTACCATTCCGATATCAGGCGCAGATTCAATTTGCTTAGTGAAATTTTCAAGCCATCCTTCATGTACCAAGGTATCATTGGTAACACAAACAATGTATTTCCCAAGCGCCAGTGAGTATAGATAGTTGCCGGTTGCTTCTACATTGCGATTCTTAAAATTTCTGATCACACGTGTATTGAGATGAAAGTTTTTCACCCATTCGAAATATTCAAATGTTTCATCTGTTGAACCATTGTCCACCAGGATCAATTCATAGGGGCCCGTGGTGTAATGAAGAATGCTCTCGACGCAGTGTTTTGTATACTGTAGCTGGTTATAGGCCAGAACGCTGACACTGGTCAGAATGTTGTTATCGCCTGCCAAGTCTATCGATTGTGGATCTGTATCAGCAGGAGAAATTTTTTCTGTAGGGTTGGAGGTTTGTAATTGCCTAAGGGGAAACTGTGTAATCTGTGGCAGAGGCAGAGCAACAGCGTTAAAGCCGATGTGCTTAAAAATACCGGTCAGCCTGTGCGTCCAGGTATGCTCGGCCAAGGTTCGCACCCATCCGCGCCGGGCTATTCCCTCTCGTTCTTTCTCATGGGCGAGATAATATCGGCACTTATCGATCAGTTCCTCCGGCGAGTCAGCCATGACAACCTCTTTGTTAGGCTCATAATATGCTGCCAGATTTTTCGCAGTTGTTGTCAATAAAAATCCTGCGCATCCGGAGACTTCAAAATGCCGCCTGCTGATGTGCTGCGTCGTGATCGTATCCGCATTCGCTAGATGCAGGTTAATCCGAGACGAATTGAAAATTTTCACCATGTCGCAAAAAGGAATGAAAGAGTCTTCATGCCATCCCGATCCAAAGATATCAACAGACAAACCGTTCTGTTTCATTTGTTCCAGAATTTCCGGGCGCTTGCCTTTTGCCGTACCGCAAAAGCTGACATTCCGGATTCCCGGGGATGGCGCACACGCATAAGTAAAGGGATTGAATCCCCATTGACTTTTGATGACCTTAGAACCGAAACCTGCCGCAATATAATGACTTGCGGTCTCAGGTGAAGTTGTAATAATGTAATCAGCGCTAGGCGCCCAGAGCTTTGCTTCCCCGTTCGTAAGTTCCTGATGATTATCCATCCAGATAACGGTTTGCGTGTCTGTCGAGTTCGTAATAAAATTTAAGCTTGTGTGCAGAATGCCGGCAATCCCGTTAGATGGGCTATAGAAGAGTATGTCGGGATTTTCTTTGCGGACGATTTCTTCAAGACGTTCAGACATGCCCACAACACCCCGCTGCTGAGCCTCCGTGGCGTAATCAAAAAACTGCATCTCAATATTTTCGAAGCGGTTCAGTGTATCAACCAGGTTCCACCATCCGTAGCCATAGCCTCGCCGAGCGTTACCGGAAAAAAACTTCATGCCTGCTAACAACACCTTTATCGATGGTTTCTTGCCGATCAGGAAAGATTTTACGGAGGGCATCCGGAAATCATCAGGTTTCAGGGCGACTATTTTTTGCGGACTGCTGATCAGTTTTCCGTTTTCGACAACAGGTGCCACAGCTTTTGACAAATGTTTCCAAGTCCACATTGCAGGAGCATTGACAAATTGCCAATTTCGGGCTGTGGGCGGAGTAGCTTTCACCTGGGTCCATGCTTTTTCACCGTCAAAAAGCATTTCCAACGATTGTGCCGAAGCCTCGGCACAATACTGCGCCAACGAATCGTAGAATGGTTGTATTGAATATTTCAGGAGGTTTCCCTGACAAACCCACTTATCAATGGCGGAGATAAACCGCTTGTAATCTTTCTCAGGCATTGTTTGTAGATAATGTGCGAGCTTAGCTGGAGTGGGAAACTTGCGGTAGTCGATAAAGCAGTCTGCGGGAATATATTTCTCAATATTGGCGGCGCCCAGATAAATCGGGATAGTCCTTGTTTCCAAACAGTCTATAATTTTCTCCGTGACATAACCTGCAGAGAGCACAGGATGATTGGTGTTTTCAAAACACAGGCTGAAGCGATATTGCTTCTGCACCGCTAATTTTTGACCATCGGGAATTACGCCTCGATAATTGGGCAGTACAAAAGGCGGCCTACCGTAAACATCAAAAGGTATTTTCGAGTTTTGATGAAACCACCGGGCAATCTCAATACGTTTTGAATAGAGTTCACCTTCAATATGTGAACGCTTGTTCCCGCTGATCATGCAGATAGCGTTTTTACGGCCGGATAACGGATAGAGCTCTTCGCGCTGGTTTTGTTGCTCTGTAACAGGGGTCTTTGCTGAGCCATCGGCACGCGGAAAAAATATTTTATGAAATTTGCCGTCCTGTCCGGTAAGCGTATCAAATAGCCAGAATATGTGATCAAAATGCTTCCAGACCCCTTCATTAAATTCGCCAGGGAGCACAACCGCCGGTTCCAGCATCAGCAGCATATTCAAACCCGGACGCTTGCCCCGATAGCTGAAGGCATTGTGATAAACATAGTGATGGCATCCTTCTATTGGAAGGCGAGACCAGATGATGGAGATGTTTCCCCGTTTGTATGTCCTGATATCATTGGAGGGTTGGTGCCCATAGACGATATTGATGTTGAGTTTGTCCTTGCCGTTTGGTTGAGGGAGAACAGTCCGCAGGTTGTAATATTTCTCCAGTTTGCTGAGGTCTTCCCGTACGCGGTCATCAAGCGTGTTGCAGAATGCTTTTGTGACGAAAATACCATTGGTGCAATTGTCAAATATCAGGATATAATCGTGCTTCTGTAAAAAATTTATGATATCGTTGCCGCCCACATTAATTTCAGCAATAATTAGCGGTGGGCGATAGAGAGACCAGTCATTGCTTTCCAATACGGCCAGATCATAGCCTTCTGCATCGACAGATAAAAAATCAATTTCTACGCCCCTTGTGAACATCCCGTTCTGATCACGGGAGAAACCGGCACAGGGAAGGAACTGATAGCTCAGGCCATCCATCATGCCAGCAGACGTTCGTCGTCCCCGCTGATCCCTGTTGACTGTGGAGCAATACCAGAATCGTTGTTTGAATCGGAGCTTTTTGGACATGAAAAAGGCGC
>CAZOHQ010000166.1:0-5308 GCA_964579455.1 uncultured Syntrophaceae bacterium
GATACAGTCCCCAGGCGGCCGGTTTCATTCTTCTCGCACAACCCATTATCATGGCGCTATTCTCGTCATTCGCCGGTTCGCTTTCAGACAGGATCGAGCCTCGTATCGTTGCGTCATGCGGGATGGGACTCAACGCGCTGGGCCTCTTCCTCCTGACGCTCCTCGGCACGGCGACACCCGTCTGGATGATCATAGTGAACCTGGCACTCATCGGTTTCGGGTTCGCCCTGTTTTCCTCACCCAATACCAACGCGATCATGGGATCGGTAGACAAACAATTCTATGGGGTTGCCGCGTCAACGGTTTCAACCATGCGTATGATCGGAATGGCTACGAGCATGATTATCGTGACCTTGCTGATTGCCCTGTTCGTCGGTGATACGACACTCCGCCAAACGGATCCAGCCCTTTTCCTGACCAGTTTCAGAATCGCCTTCGCGATATTCGGCGTCCTCTGTGCCGGCGGCATATTCGCCTCCTTCGCCAGGGGAAACGTACGGCCATCATAAAAACCGATGGACACCATGAGGCAAAAGGGCCGGAAGATAAAACTTCTTGACAAATAATCATCATAGGTTTAATGGTTTAACAGATTTTTTAAATTATCATTATGTTTCCGTATGCTTTGATCTACTGTAACCAAGGTGGGATTATGGTGTGATTTTAAAAGCCCTGTTTCTTAAAAAAGAAGCGGGGCTTTTGTTTTTTGTGGATAAATTACCATTGCGGTCGTCAGAACGAAAAGTTGAGTTTTCTTCATATGTATATTAATAGCAATGGCATACAGTTACATCCTTAACATATATTGGAGGAGTTTTATACGGCATAATTGACGTGTTTGGGTTTTTATCAGGATCCTTATAAACACCGTAGAGCGCTATTCACAGTATGAAAAAAGACATCATCACAATCGTCGGCTCATCCTACTACCAGCCGATCGCCGATCTCATACATCGACTTCTCGCCCATGAGAGACTAGGTGCAACAACGGTTAAACTGGGGGCACGCGAAAATGGCTACGCCTCATCCGTGGTTCTGCTACTGGTCGTGGCATTTGAGTCATACATTACTCGCGTCAGATATTTGCAGGGCCAAAAGCCAAATGGTGGAATACCAAAGAAGAAACGAACATCAGTTCCTGACTACATCGCACAACTACGCAAGTCTTTCTCTCTGCAAAAGTCACTTACCGAAGTGTTCATTCTGAGAGATGTGCTTGCTCACAATTATCTTTGGACGTTAACTGTCTCTGATCATAGCAGCAAATTTCTTATTCTTCGTCGCGCCATAAAGGATGAAGAATTCGGCAATCAAAAGTACTCCGTATTCGTGAACCAGCGAACACGAAGGACATCGATCCTCGGTCTCAATGTGGTTCCAACTTCTGTCGGCCTTCGTGAAGTTGCGAAAGTATTCGATGTTCTGTGGCGCACCTTTCAATTTCTTGAGAAAGCGAAGCTTTTGGAACGTGCAGCTTTTGATGATTATGTCAGATATGGGGAGAACATGTCTCAAAAATTTTGGGAACTTCGTCACGTTGTTCGGGCCGCGGTCTAACCAAAGGCGGCTGTGGATAAAGCCCTGGGGATAGGGATAGAGAAGCTTTTTATACAGGCATCAATTATGGAGAGGGGGCGGCGGGCGAAACTTCCGGTGTTTGCCCCGCTGCTGGAATCTTTTCTGAAATTTATCAAATTTCGGTTTCTGGTCATCGTTCAGGCGTTCACGAATCATTCCAAAATCATGTTCTATAATGCCGCATATTTCAGGCTGGCACCTCTGGCTGATCTCGTTCAGTCTCCGGTGCGAGTCACTGAGGATCTTTCCGATTTCGGTTCGTTGAACCTCTGTCAGGTCGAGATCGCGCGAGAGTCTTCCCAGCATTAATTCCGCGCGTGCCCCATGGCCTCTCTGTACAAAGTGCGAAACACGGTATTTCATATAGGCCTTCGTTCCGAACGATCCCGCGAGGATTCCGAGGGTAAACACAAGCAGTACCCCGACAGACACTTTCAGTTTATTACTCATATTCCCTTCTCCTTATCCTCCCCAGAGCTGTTGCACCGTGCTCTCGATCGGATCGGTCATGAATGTCGCGGTCATTTCGTATTCCGGCGTGTAGTCAAGGTTGACCAACGCCACCGTCAGCGCCACGATCATGAGACAGGCGACGGGGGCAGTCCGCCACACAAACCGTCCAAAGAGCGCGGAGAAGTTTGCCGGGGATGCGGGGGCACCGAGGCTTCTAATATGGCCCATCACGCGCGTCTCCCAAAACTCATCTGCATGAACAGTCTCATTTTCCCGGTACGCCTCGCCGAGTGCTTCTGTGATCTTTGTCATGTTGTCTTTCATTGTATCATCCCCTCTCCAATCGGTCCCGAAAGAAGCTTCCGGAGTTTTCTCCGGGACCGGAATGACCGGATCTTAACATTTGCCGTGGTCCAGCCGAGCAGTTCTGCCGCTTCTTTTACCGTCAAACCTTCAAGATAGACCAGTTCAAGAACCATTCTGTCTTCGGCGGACAGTTTTGCGAGGACCCAGTCAAGGACTTCCCGCACCTCTTTCAGTGATCCGCGCTCGTCGAATGCCCTGTCCGATGTGTCCGATATGACGTTTTCCAGCCACTCCTGGTGTTTTTCCGTTAAAGAGCTCATGGGAATCTCTTTTGAACGGTAGCGCTTCCTCCAGAAGTCATAACAGGTTCGTACCGTGATGGAAGACAGCCAGTGTTTGAATCCACTCTTCTGTTTAAAGGTCGGCAGTGCCTGATACGCTCGAATAAAGGCATCGTGTGCGGTTTCCTCCACCTGTTCATAGGGTACGTGCCTGCTCACAATTCCCATCACATAGTCCTTATATCGTGTCAATATCTGCGCGAACGCATCTGTGTCTCCATCAATGATTCGGTGGATGATCTCATTGTCACTGGGCTTGCCGGGAGTATTATGCATCGATTCACGCAATCTGGTTTGTTCCACTTAGCGTTATAGTAAACGAAAAGGGGTTCAACTTGCAATGCATAATTACCGGCACAAACCCCGGGGCCATCTGCGTATTCCGGTATACCCGTGAAGCGGGAAGCGGAGGGGTGAAAGGAGGAAGAAAACCGCCCATCCGTTCCCGCGTTCATTGGAGTTACTTTACCACCGGGAGCAGTCCTTGGAACATTCGTTCAGAGTCAATTTGTCCTGATCCACACTTTCCGCTGCTTTGCTCTGATCAATACATCCAGGCGCTTCTCTCTGACCCATACGCCTCTTCCCTTTCTCCCCACCAAATCTTCCTGCTTTTCGTTCATCCAACATTTTAATTTGATCGGGAGTAAGTATTTTCTTCATTTCGTTCATCATTTTTGTCTTTGAGATAAGCATATTTTCTCTTATTGAAGACATCTTTTGAAAGGCCTCGCGCGCTTTTGCCTCGTCAAATTCATCGGCCTGAAGGACCGTCCTGAGGTTGTCGCGTTCTTTTATCATGGTTCCCCTGGTCTTTATCCTGTCAATCTGAAAGGTTTCCATGATCTGGATGGCCTGGTCCCTTTGAGAATCCGAAAGATTCAGGCCCATGAGCGCTCTTAAGCTTGGTCCACCAAAACCCGGTCGACCGCCGAATTCTTGTTCGCCGCAGAATCCCGGGCCACCTGACCTCGGTCCTTCAAATCCCTGTACGGTGTAATTCCTGTTAAGCCCTTTTCCACAACCTCTGGCCATTGCCATTGATGAAACGGCAAAAACAACTGCCAGAACAACGGCCATTACCACTATGCTTTTTCTTGTTGACTTCATTGATTACCTCCATCTTGTTTTTATTGTGACTGTCAAATGTTTTCCTTTGCTGTGTTAGTCGCATGTCGTTTCGAAAAGGTTACAAAATAATGCCTTGAACTAATTTCGAGAGGTTATATCGTGTTCTCTCTCATTTTTCCGGGTCGGAAAACTTTTTTGTAACTACTTGTTGAATTGAAACGACTATACTAGAACGAACTAAAGCACAGATTAATAAATACTGTTATTTAAGGATGGGGAATGAAGCATCGTGGTCTGAAAACAGTTCTACTGATCGTTTTTGCGGTTTCTTTTATATCGTCATGCAGTCCTTTCAGACCACCCGTCAGAACATCACCGGCAGGCGAAGTGCCCCTGTCCTTTTCTCTCTACCCATCCGGACCCGAGCGGTCGGAGAGGTGGTGGGAGGAATTCAATGACGAGGATTTGAACGCCCTGATTGAGGAGGCCCTGTCCGGCAGTTTTACTCTCAAAGAGGCCTGGGCCCGTCTGAGACAGGCAAAGGCCCTGGCGGTTCAGTCGGGAGCGGATCTCTATCCCGACCTCTCCGTCACTTCCGGTTCATCTTTCATGCGCCAACGGTCAGAAAACAGTTCCGGCAGCCGAACAACCGCATCGACCGAGAGCTATTCCCTGGGAATGAGCAGGAGTTACGAGCTGGAACACCGGGGACGAATCCGCTCCGAGCAGGAGGTAAAGATCCTTGACGCTACCGCGACTCGTGAGGACATCAATACGGCAGCCATGACGCTCGCCGCCGAGGTTACCGGAAACTGGATCAATATCATTTCACAGAGAAGACAAAAACAGATCCTGAATGAGCAGTTCGCCATCAATACAACCTATCTGGAATTGGTAGAACTTCGATACCGTAAAGGGATGGTGTCCGCGCTCGATGTCTATCAGCAGAGGCAGGTTGTCGAGCAGGTCAGGGCGCAACTACCCCTTGTCGAGGAGCAGGAACAGCTCCTGATGCACAAGTTAGCCCTGCTCCTCGGGAAGCCGCCCCGGACGCCGCTCACGATCAGCAGAAACACGCTCCCTGAATCTTCCGAAATCCCGAAAACAGGTCTCCCCGCGGATCTTCTGGCCGCCAGGCCGGATGTGCGCTCGGCGGGGTTGAAACTGCGCTCATCAGACTGGCAGGTCTCCTCCGCGCGGGCGAATCGTCTCCCCGCCATCAGCCTGACCGCTTCGGCGACGTACCAGGCAACCGAAATCAATCTGCTCTTTCATACCTGGCTGATAAATCTCGCTGCAAACCTGACGGCCCCCCTTATTGATGGTGGACGCCGGGCAGCGGAGGTGGATCGTGCGCGGGCGGTGGTGGATGAAAACCTGTCCGCTTACCGGAGGACGGTCTATACGGCAATAAAAGAGGTCGAGGATGCGCTGGTCAGCGAGGAGAAGAAGCGCCAGCATATCGAGGCCCTCAAGGCGGAGATTACCGCGGCCGGCCGGGCACTGGATGAGGCCCGGGATCAATATCTCAAAGGAATAGACAATTATCTGCCCGTCCT
>CAZOHQ010000167.1:0-5286 GCA_964579455.1 uncultured Syntrophaceae bacterium
CAGGACCGGAATCGATTGAATAGAGCGGGCGGGCTGAAATTTCAGCCGCATTTGAAACGCCACCGCTTGAATTCAACATTCCGACTTCTCCCTTAAATCCAATTGCGCGCATACGGTCGTTGAGTTCCTGGGTATACGAAGATATGATTCTTTTCAGAGAAGCATCCATAGCCGTTGACACCCACCGACGATATTCGCGGATACAGGGATTGACAACTGAACTCAGAACTACTTCACACTCGGGCCATACCTCCTTCGCAATCTCAGCAACCCTCTTCTCATGAACATCATTTGCCACCGACCAGATCAGGCATATGGCGATGGCCTTGACATCCCATTTTTTGAACTGGAGAATGGCTTTTTTAACCTCTTCTTCGTTCAGAGGTATTTCAATGCCGCCCTCTGAATCAATCCTCTCTTCGACGGTAAGAGTCAGATACCGGGGGATGTAAGGTTCGGGGTAATCAATCTGAAAATCAAACGGATCCTTGATCGGTCCTTCTCTCCAGAGAAGGACATCCCGGTGTCCTTTGGTTACAATCATTCCAACCTTATCAACCTTTCCTTCAAGGATTGCGTTGGTCGCGATTGTTGACCCGTGGGTCAGAACACCGGCATCGATGAGGCTGCATGAGGCCATGAATTCATTCATTGGTTGATTCCAATATTCTGCGGCCTGTTCCAAAGCTTCGATAATACCTGCTGCATAGTCACCGTGTGTCGTTGGTGATTTAAAGACTCTCATTTCGCCATTTTCATCGATGACTGCTGCATCGGTAAAGGTTCCTCCAATGTCTGTACAAACATATTTACTCATAACTGCCTCCTCTCTATGCTTTGACCTTCTTTGCTTTAAGTTCTTTTCTGAGTTTCTCAGTGGCCTTCACATCAACGGCGAACAGTTCAGGTTCGGTATCCAGAACAACGCCGTAGGTGTTCTTTGCAAACTCAACGGAAATCCATCCTTCTCGCGCCCGATGCCGCACAAGCTCGGGATCACGATCGAGCGGATCTCCATATCCGCCACCACTGGAACTATGGGATATGATTGCCTCTCCAAATTTCATCTCAGGATTGGCAAACGGAGGCAGTGCTGTTTTTGCTTCTAACCCGTCAGCAATGGTATATTTCCATGCACCGGACTTGTGCCCGTTCAGGCCGCCTTTCGCGCCCTTAGGAAGGTTGTCCTGTCCGTCGCAGGAATACGCTGCCATCATGGGGAGTTTCCTCGGCGCGAGAATGAACTGACATGCAGGAGCCGAATCCCATTGCCCGGCGCCAATACCGTCCTCGATGACTTCTTCTTCTCTGACCAGAACCGGATAACGCTGTTCCATAATTTCCGTACTTGTCCAATAGAGACCACCTCCCGTGCAGGGATACTGGTAGGTTACCCAGCCATCATGACCACGGGCACCGGGACCACCGGTCATACCGCAGAAGAGCTGATTCACGTACGGCTCATCTTCTCGTCTCCAGTCCTTGCCTGAAATAACCGATACTGCGGGGCACTGCACGGCGCCACCTTCAGCTATCCCCCGTGTGTCAAGTTCAGGTAACTGGTTAAAGAGGCACTGAACACCGGAAATAAGCCTGTCGGCGACATTTGTTGTGGCAAGCGAAGAAGAATAAGGGAACTTTGCTTTACCAACGACGCAACCCTCTCTCACTTTCACTTGGATACGCGACATGGCTCCTTCGTTGTGCGGCATATCGGCAGGCATACGGTTAAGGACGCCGGTACGGGCACTGGCTATCGATGTAGCTTCACACATATTGAGACCGCAGAGCTGGGAATCTTCATTATCTGTCAGATCAATAGTAATATATCCTTCATCAGGATTGACGGTAGCGATTATATGAAGATCAATCTGAGGCAACAAATCGGGGATCCTGTCATGGCTGATACGGTAATCCCAAGTTCCTCCGGGAAGTTTCTTTATTTCTTCGGTCATTCTTAGTTTGCCATACTCCTGATAGGAATCGCAGAATTCCCTGATCACGTCATTGCCGTATTCTTCGCACATTTCCTTCAGACGTCTTTCGCCGATTCTCGCCGAACCGACACCGGCCAGATAATCACCATACCACTGATCGGGAACACGGATTCTCATCATGGCAATCCTGATCAGGTCATGGACATCTTTATACCCTTTCTGAATTTTCACACAGGGCCAGTCAATGGCTCCTTCTTCGTACACATCCAGTGCCGTCGGATGATAGGTACTGGGAATACTGTTTCCGCAGTCAGCCTGATGACCTTTAGCCGCTGTCCAGAACATCAGTTCTCCATCATTGAAAACGGGGGCGATGTAGGTATAGTCGGCATGGTGCGTATTGCCGTTGAAGGGTGAGTTATTTAAAAACAGGTCGCCCTCTTGAACACCTTCAGGATGAAGGAGTGCGGGTTTGACCGTTAAGCCCATGTTGGCGACATGGACAGGAATACAGGGAGGAAGCGAGATGACATCTGCGTTGCGGTCACAGATAGCAGTTGACAAGTCTCTACAGATGCTCATCAGCAAAGATCGTGCGGTCCTTACCATCGTGTTGGTCATCTCAACACCGCTACAAAACATACGGCTTGACAAAACCGACATCAGGTAAGGCTCTATCGTCATTCCTTTGCCCCAACTCTTGTCTACAAATTTTTCATCACTCATGCTGTTACTCCTTTATGTTATTTAAATACGTATTCATCCAACTTCAGGAAATCTACCCGATTTTTGCAATGCCTCTTTTTCTTTACCTCCTTTCCATGTCTGTATTGTTTAATATTTTCTAATGGACAAACATGATTTCGTTTCACCTGACTCAACAGACCCATTCAACATGTATTCATGTTCTGTGATTTAGTAATAAAAGTATTATGCAAAAATAGCTCAGCATAGCAATGGGGATAAAAAGGTATATAATTGGTAGGTGATTACTACTACTAATATGTTGATATCCCGTTTTTATCCTTTCCATAATCTTGTGTAGTGGTCTCGAAAGGATGAAGTTGGGCTTATCTTATTAGAGGGTAATCATATCAATGTCATCGACTTCCCGAATCGGTTTATAACAGGGGTAGAAGCCCCTTTTTAAATAAGATTCACTATTGAGATTGGTTCCTCCAAGGAAGGTACGCGGGAACCGGGTGGAGGTTGGGCCGGTATAGTGCACCCGATGGAAGATTATATTGGTGGGCCTATAATTAATGAAGAAGGTATCGCATATGGAAAATTGACCTTGCCATAATTATTCCAGTGAAACATATGGTGGACTGCTATGTCGACCCTTACCGATTAAAGTCCTTTAGCAGGCTCAACAGCATCCACGGGGCATACTTCCAGGCATGTTCCGCATTCCAGACAGTGGGTCCTGTCTATTTGATAGATGTCCCCTTCTGTAATGACATCGACGGGACAGGCGTCCTTGCATATACCGCAGGCGGTGCATTCGTTTGTGATGTTGTAGCCGGATGGATTGACGGTGGCGCCACCAAAAGAAAACCGCAGGCGGTTGGGCGGTTCCGTCGAGAGGTCGAATATCTCTCCCTTCCCCTTGTACAGATGAATCCCGTCCAGCACATACCGTTTTTCATCGGGATAGAGATCGTTCATTATCGGATTGAGATCAAACGCTTTATCCACGACACCTTTGTCTTCACAAAAGGTGACGTCACCCACAAGACGAACGGAAACATATTGTTCATTCATCCCACAGACGGCAACTGAAGGGTTGGTTTTCAATTGTCGGTAAAACGACTTCCCTCGTGCCGTCAAAAAATAAAGGCCGTCATCTTCCACGAACATAACATCGATGATTCTGGCTGATGGTTCCCCGTCTTTGATGGAGGCAAATGTGACGGATTTAATTTCTCTTAACAGTTTGAGCGCTTTTTGGGCTGTTTTATCCATGATGGTCTCCTGATCGACATGCATATGTTATTGAGCGGTTATTGCGGCACAAAAAGGTGCAAATCAGGCGTGGCTATATGCCGTCGCCTCAAGCCGGCTTATTATGACCATGCACATTACTCTTATTCGGAATCTTGCTTTCTTCAGAATCTGTCAGGTCATAAGATTTCTCTATCATTATATTGAGCATCGTGTCGTTTGCCAGTGACATACCAATAGCGCCGATTTGGCTCAGGTTACGAATAGTCTCTTCAGCTGTGGTCCCAACAAAACCCTCCATCTGCGCGATGCCATGATTATTCAGCGCCATATGTGCGGAACGGATTGCAGAGTTTGTAGAACTTGCCACCTTCAGGGCGCAACCCTCTTTTGCGCCGTCACACAGCATACCGCCTAGATCGCTGATGAGATTGTTGGCAGCCAGCGTGATCTTTGGCATGTCTTTCCCTGCCCGTTGATAGACGATGGCTACAGCCGCGCCGACTCCCGCAGCAATTGCGCACCCGCAAAGGGGAGACAGATCTCCGGTGAAACACTTGATGTAGCTGTTCATCAAGTGGGACAAGGCGATACTGCGGACAATAACACCTTCATCCAAATCATAATGTTTACCGACGAGATACGGGACCAGAATCGCCACAATCCCCTGATTTCCACTCCCGCCGCTGGACATCACAGGCCGATTGAGTCCACCCATTCTCGCGTCCACCGCAGATGCGGTCATTACTTCACATGAGGAGAATATGCTATCCTCTCGCTGTTTCTTCGCAACTAATTCGGAGATATAATAACCGACTTTGCGCAACGAAAGTCCTTCATTACAGATGCGCAGATTCATGTCGATTCCGCTTTTAATGTAGTCGTAATCCGGCTGTTCGATCTGCTTTGCCATATCAACAAGCTCGGCTATGCTTGTAGCTCTCAATGTGGCTCTAAACTCATTCTCAGAAGCGCGATCCAGGGCATTATTTGATTGGAGCAGTTCAAGGTCGTTGTGCTCCAATCTGACCAGATTGGTGTGAGAATCTTCTATAACCGCTCTGGCCGAGTCTTTTTCTGTGCGAATGAACACTTCAATATAAAGACTCTTCTTTGATCTGTCACAACTAATATCAGCCCTGTCTGATTGGATAAGTCTTTTCGCACGGCTCAGTATGTCATCGGTAACGCAATTCATTATCTCCATCTTCAATTCGGGACGCCGAATGAGAGTCCCGAGAACGCCGGCGATCAAGTTGCCCCTTTCTCCTCCGGTATTTGGAATAGTAACCGCGAAACCGTTTTTGTAAACGCCGGGATCGACCGATATGTGTATCTCTGATATTTCGCCATCAAGCTGTTTTCCGGCGGCGCTGGCAGCATAGGCGACGGCAATCGGTTCTGT
>CAZOHQ010000168.1:0-5212 GCA_964579455.1 uncultured Syntrophaceae bacterium
TGGGGATCGATATCGACTATAGAGGAGACAAAGGTGGTTACGCGATGGCACAAATGGAGGAAACCATTGATGTGCCCCCGGAGGATATTATCAGCTGGAACGATCTGAAAGGATCAGATGATTCGATCACAAGTTTTGGATTTTTTCCCAAGGTATCCCCCGATGGCAGCTATGTCATTGCCACGGTGCAAGAAAGCTCTTTTTTTATCAGGTTGAACGATCCGGCCTTTTCACAATTCTTCTTTCTGGCCGCAGGGGTGCTCTCTTATTATGTGCCGTCAGATAAGACCTTTCATCTTCTTGCCGGCGCTGATGATCCTGCCTTTGTTCAGACCTGCCCGGACTGGAGCCATGACGGAAAATATATCGCGTTCTCACGGGCGCCCGTAAATGCTGATCTCGTAGATCTTGTGGCATCGAAGGCTCTTCGCGATGTCGACCATGACACCCCTTTTTCGGTGCTGAATGAGAAATATCAGATACAGTATGATCTGTACCGTATTCCCTTCAACAGCGGCAAAGGGGGCATCCCCGAGCCGATTGCCGGGGCAAGCGCAAATGGCATGAGTAACTACTTCCCCCGGTATTCGCCGGACGGAAAATGGATCGTGTTCTGCAAGAGTAAGAATGGAGTAGCCCTGCAGCCCGACAGCCGCCTCTATATTATCCCCGCCGGGGGCGGCACCGCCAGGGAACTGATCGCTAATCGCCGTGTCATGAACTCGTGGCACAGCTGGTCGCCCAACGGACGATGGCTTGTCTTTTCATCGAAGGAGACAGGCCCCTTTACCGTATCGTACCTCTGCCATATCGATGAAGAAGGGAACGACAGCGTACCGGTTCTGCTGTCCAGATTACAGGAGCGTAACTTTTCCAACCTGGTTCCCGAGTTTGGAAATATAAAGGCGGAGATGTTACAGCGCATCCGCGTCGAGAAATTTTAACAAAAAAAGCTCCCCCGAAAATACCGGATGGGGGAGCTTTTTGTTCATCTTCTGTAATGTCTATCTGCTAACCGGCGTAGCCATTAAGCACTGCCTGTATTGCATCGGAAGAACCCTTCAGAGAGAACGTATCCTCCACAACCTGGGATTGCGTGGAATATTTCACCTTCACACGGGTGCCCTTCATCAACCTCGTCAGAAGCTTTTCTTCGAAAGGGGCCTGAATACCGGTATAGAGTCGGTAATGGACAACGTTCCCCATATGCCGGTACCTCGTCAGATCGGTCCCCTGCGGTCCGACAAGATACTCCTGGAGATCAATCGGACCTGAGTTTCCGACACGCAGTTCGAGAGGAACATCCGTAACCATCCGTTTCGCGGGGAAGAAGGAAAGCCACAGAGCGCCTCCCTTTGAATCAGCCGAAATAACGAGGAGGCTGCCCCGGGAATTGATCGTATAGGTATACGGTATTCCCCGTTCCGGCTCGGCACTTTTTTCCTTTTTGTTCAGTATACCGCTCATACTTTTGAGTATACCGTCGGAGCTCGATACTTCAGGGTATCCTGCAACGGTTGACTGCCATCTATTTTTGAGCTTCGGGTCTATGGGGGCAATGGCATCTTCAAACGGAAGCAGTATGGACAAATCAGGGCGGTTCTGTGCTTTCTTGAGGGTCTCATGGTCAAAGGTTCCGAACATGGCCACTTGCCGCTCAGCGCGCTGAAGAGTGGACTGTTCGATGCCGGGCTTGTAAGACAACTTGAAATAGAGGGGTTTTTCATCAATGAGTTTAAAGGTCCCGGGCAGTACGGCAACACGCCAACCATCATAATCATAGTAGCGGGATGCGTCGGAATAGCCCCGGGATTTGGTCTTTGTATCATCAACCATGAATGTAATGTTTGCTGTCGGCGATACCCGATCCAGGACAAAAGCAAAAACGTAATACATATTGTCACCCCCGGGAAGCCTTTTGGGCTTTACCATAGGGATGGCGTTTTTCGCTGCAAAGCGATATAATTTCTCAAAGGAACTGAAGACCTTCCGCGTGTCGTGCGGCATTTTCTTCCCGGGAACCGTAAACGTGATCACTGACGGATCATCGGGAAACACAGACATTATTCCGCACCTGGATATCTCAATGACCTTTCCTTTGATGTGGTATGTTGCATTGTAAAAGAGAATCATACGGCGTCCCATATCATCCTGAAAATCGAGAGAGCCGGAAAGTGTCATCGACTGATTAAATTCTGTGGATTGACCATATTCAAGAATTCTATGCCGCGCCAGAAGGAAGGTGCGGGGAACAAGCTTTTTTCGGGGCTGCTCTATGGGGCGCTCCAGCCGGACACCGGAAACCTTCTCAGGATCTTCACCGTAGGCGGAAACACCGACGGCCGCCGAAACCAGTTTGATGTCAGCTGGAATCAACCGGTTGGGAAGATAAATCGCTGTGGTATCTGTTGTATCAGAAGAACTCCAAAAACCGGGGTTCGTCAGCGTTTTCATCTGTTCTTTGCATCCGGTCAGGGGAAACAGGAGGAGGCTTATCATCACTGCTATGCATACATAATGAATATAATTGTTTTTCTTCATTGGTCAACTACCTCCTGAATCTCTCCCAATGTACTAATGACGCCAGTGACGGTGGTAAAGCTCATAGCAAATTCCTGAACAGCTTTGATCATACCGTCTTTCAGCCCTTCTGAGGCTGCTTCGTCCTGGCTCTTGCCTTCATCAATCCCCTTGCCGTAGCTCTGGGCAGCCCTCATCGTTGTGGTTAGAACCAAGGCTGTCCCACCGCATACCTTCCCTACAAACCCAAGGGCTGCAACGGTTCCTGCACTGGCTGCTGTAGCAGGGGCCAGTGCAACAATTGTAGCAGTTATTCCAATGACACTGACGGTTATAATTGCCACTTTCCCGGCAGTCACTGCATGTTTACCCACTTTCTCAAGCTCCTTTTCCAACCACTCCGATGCCACGGTGGAGAGCTCCGCGCTGGGGGATTCGTAGGTGAGTTGCTCGGAGTCGCCGGCAACGGTATTCTCCGGATTCGTATAAGACTCGGGGATATCAGTTGCTGAAGGCGTAAATTCCATGGGTGGTCCCATACCGATGTCTGAATACGATGTAGCTGCTTCCCCATCTCCATCTCCGTCGCCTCCATAGGCAAAGATCTGAACCGGTAACAATATCAGACATGCCACAAGAACCATCGATATAAACTTATTGCCCATATGGTACTCCTCCTGAAAGTTAAATTTGCTGCATTGAGATTGTGTCAAAACATTTATAACTACCATCTTAAGTCTGGTATGTAAATTGTTATTTACGATGCGATATGATTCAGTATCATTGAGGAGAAGAGAACTATGACGCAAATAACAGGGTGAATATGATTGACGGTTATGTTAAGAAAAGCTAGCAGACTATTCGAGGCACACGGTCGGCCATGTAAAACGCATACGAAACGGGGACTGATGGAAACATTCGAAATAGGCATTATCGGCGGCACCGGCGGGATCGGAAAATGGTTCGCCGATTTTTTCAAGGGGGAAGGCTACACCGTCCACGTGTCGGGGCGAACAACCGGCATGGGCATCGATGAGATGGCTCAGGCCTGCCGGGTCGTCATCGTCAGCGTCCCGATCAATGTTACCACCGCGGTAATAGAGGAGATCGGCCCGAAGATGAAAGAGGATGCCCTCCTGATGGATTTTACCTCCCTGAAGGGGGAACCGGTCAGGGCGATGCTCCGGTCCTCCCGCTCAGAGGTTATGGGGTGCCATCCCCTCTTCGGCCCCGACGTCCCGTCGATCGAGGGGCTCAACATTGCCCTGTGCCCCGCCAGGACAGACAAATGGTCGGGCTGGCTGGAGGAGCTCTTCCGGAAAAGGGGCGCCCGTGTCTTCGAGACGACGCCCGAGAAACACGACGAGATGATGTCCATTATCCAGGGACTGAACCATCTCGACACCATTACGATGGGGCTGGCCCTGAAAGAGACCGGTGTCGATTTCGGCGAACTGAAGCGATTTTCCACCCCCATCTTCGATACGAAACTCGCCATTATCGAAAAGATATGCACCAACAATCCACGGCTTTACGCGGATATCATCACCGGCAACCCGGACATCCACAGGATCATCGCGATCTATGAACAAAGTCTCTCCCTTCTGAAAGACCTGGTTGAGAAAAACGATCCCGATGCCCTGACGAAGTTGATTGAGAGCAGCTTTAAATAGGAGGAGACTGGGTAACGAATTCCATATTCTCCAATAAATTCCTTTACTTTTAATGTTATGGATGTGTCATCGGCTGGAAAATGCGTTTGTTCTATTCACATTACCCATGAATAGGAGGCCTTATGTTTAAAATAATGCAAAATGGCGTTAATCGTTTAGATATTGAGCTGAGTGAAAAGTTGGACGCTGAGGAAATGAAAATTGCGTTAGATGAGCTTGTCACCAAGTCGAAGAATATTGAACATGGCAAGATGCTGTATAAAATTATCGACTTTCATATTCCGTCACTGGGTGCAATTGGCATTGAATTTTCTCGCCTTCCTTCGATGTTTGGACTTATGAAAAAATTCGATCGCGCTGCGGTCTTGACTGACAAGACGTGGTTAAAAAAAGTAAGTGAACTTGAAGGGGCGCTGTACCCGGGTCTGGAAATTAAGGCTTTTCATATAGACCAAAAAGCAGAAGCAGAAGCCTGGTTGGCGAGTTAGGTTGATATTTGTCGCAAAACATAGCTGGGACAGCCCCTTGAACTCGGACGGGAATTCCGCTGAGCTCCACTCCGGCCGGTGAAGGGCACGTCATACCACAAAAGGAGAACTGCTGATGCCAGTCAGGATGAAAGGGTCGTGCGGATTAGGCATCGGAGTCGTGATAGCAGTCCTCTAGAGGAAAGGAGACGTCCATAAAAAACTAAGAAATTATCATTTGGCCAGATTTATTTAGTTCCTTATGGACGTCCCTCAAGAACTCCGAGCGTATATTAGAAATGAAAGGAAGATTCGGCATGAGAATTACGTGGGACACAGATCCAAAACAAGACCGATTTGATCCAAAGGAAGGTGGAAAAACCATGAAGGCTGTTGTCACCGCCGGCAATGGTGGATACGACAAACTCCAGTGCCGCGTGGTAGGCCTCCCGACGCTTGAGCCGGGCGAGGTTCTCCTACATGTCCTTGCCGCTGGTGTCAACAACACGGAAATAAATACACGCATTGGCTGGTACTCTTCCTCGGTTACAA